>NZ_JBPCUJ010000151.1:0-67268 GCF_051011215.1 Lutimonas sp. | reverse complement strand
AAATTTATCGGTTTGTGGGAGGTTCTGGATATCGAACTGGATGCAGATTTTTTAGAAACTATCGACACACCCTATCGCTTGGTGCAAGAAAAGGAACTAAAGGCAATCTATAAGAAAAGAGAAAAGTTCGCTCATAAAGGAACCTTTGGACATAGCCTGATCATCGGAGGCAGTTTTGGCAAGGTTGGTGCCGTAATACTGGCCTCAAAGGCTGCTTTGAAATCAGGTTCAGGATTGGTTTCTACCTATATTCCTAAATGTGGTTATGCTGCCATGCAAAGTTACAATCCGGAAGTTATGGTGGAGGTAGACGATGAAAAAATTGTTCAGTTTTTTAATTTTAAAACCAAGCCAACTGCTATTGGTATAGGGCCAGGTCTGGGGACACATTTAAAAACTAAAAAAGGTTTTGTGGAGTTTTACTCAAATTGCCGGATACCTATGGTGATTGATGCCGATGGACTCAATATAATTTCAGAGTTTTCAGATTTAAAAAAATTACTACCAAAGGGTACGATTTTAACACCGCATCCAAAGGAGTTTGAACGTTTGGTGGGGGGCTGGTCAAATGATTATCAAAAGCTGGAGAAGCTGATCGATTTTTCTACAAAATATCACTGCGTGGTCGTTCTAAAAGGGGCTTATACAGCTATCGCCTATAAAAACCTGGTTTGGTTTAATCCGAGTGGAAACACAGCTTTGGCCACAGCTGGAAGCGGTGATGTATTAACAGGAATCATTACTTCATTTTTAGCCCAAGGATATAAGCCCCTGGAGGCTGCTCTTCTTGGTGTATATTGTCATGGCCGGTCTGCAGATATTGGAATTCAAAGTGTCGAATCTGTTGAGTCATTTATTGCTTCCAACATTTATGAGTATTTGGGGATGGTTTTTAAAGAGCTTGCGGATCTTTAAAATGGCATTAATTTTGCATTTATGAGGTCAAATCTCTGGGTATGAAAAACATTGTTTTTATAGTTTTTAGTTCGATGGTATTGTTTGCCTGTGGTGCGAATAAGCAAAGTGTTGATCAGGATCCACCCATGGATGCATCCGTTACTGTTGATACCATTCGTATAGAAAACAAAGAGCTTGAATATGAGATCACTATTATGGAAATTGGTTTCGAATCTTGGTTAGCCACCCAGCGTTCACCAGATTATTTTACACAAAAGACCTTAGAGAGTAAGAACTTATTTTACGTTACAGAATGGAACAGAAGGGTCATGATGCCTCATGGATATAATTCCCTTATTTATGAGCAGCAAATATTTTATGACCCTAAACTCGATTATGGTATGGAAGTCAATTATTTGCTCTATATGTATTTTCAATTCTTTGAGAAAAAATACAAACAGAAACTATATTGACCCTACTGAGTCAGGTTTTTTTTAGGTCTATTAAAATTGAAAATGTTTTATTGATATCGGTTTCTTTGACCACCAATGTAATTTCATGTGTTGTAGAAATAACCTCCTGAACAGGAATGTTAGCCCAGGCAAGTTGTTTTAAAATAAAATAATAAATACCAGATTGTTCCAGGTTTGTTTTAGGTAATTTGATGGTAATTGAAGCCAGTTTTGACATAGAATTAATCAGCTCTTCCTTTTCGAACAAGCCATCGATTTCATCTTTAAGATTGGCACTAATCACAATATTGGTTTCAAAAATCCCCTGAGAAACGGTAAAAAAAGACTCTCTGTTGTCACCTATTTTTGCAAAGATCAGAGATATCTGTTTGTGTAAGGTGGCGGAGTTTTTATAGGTATAATCGAAGAGGTCAGAACGCACAATAAAATCTCCAAGTTTTAAGGACAAGGAACGTATGTTTTTTCTGATTTTCAAAATTTCCATAGGGGACATTCTGTTGATGGACATCATTATAGCGCCGGTTTTAACTTCCTTTCCCAACGATGCTTCCACTTCCGGTTGAATGATTCTGGCAAGTGAGGAAACATTGATGAGTTTGTCCTGCATGGCTTCTTCTATAAAAGGGGTCCGTTGTATGATGGTTTCAACGGTTTCTTGAATGGTTTTCATTGTTAAAATTTGAACAATTTGTTATAATATGTAAATATATTATAAAAATTTTACCGCAATTAGCATTTTCATAATATTTGCATAAAAATATAGTATATGATTGTTTTAAAATTTGGAGGCACTTCGGTAGGTTCAGTGGAGAATTTCAAAAAAGTGGCAAGTATCGTCCAGGATTGCAAGGAAAATAAGATTGTTGTCTTATCCGCCATGTCTGGTGTTACCAATACACTTGTTTCAATTTCTGACTTGTTGAGGGCCTCAAATAGATCCGAAGCATTGCAAAAAATAGACGCATTGAATGAGAAGTATGTATCGGTTGCAAAAGACTTACTTGAATCTGATGAAGGTTTTTATAAGGCCCAGATTATTCTAAAAAAACACCATCAAATATTAAAATCGGTGAGTGAAGAGGTTTTCACTGCTCAGAACGAGAAGATTGTGATGGCTCAGGGAGAACTGGTTTCGACGAATCTGTTCCAATTGTATTTAGAAGAGTTAGCACTGGAATCAGCCCTGTTGTCGGCTCTTGATTTTATGTTTATTGATCAACATGGAGAACCAAAGTCAGCATTGATCAAAGACAGGATATCCAAAGTGTTGGCCAATCATCAGGTAACTACATTTATTACCCAGGGTTTTATTTGCAGAAATGAAGCAAATCAAATTGATAATTTAAATAGAGGGGGGAGTGATTATAGTGCCTCTTTGATCGGTGCCGCGGTCAATGCCAGTCAGATTCAGATTTGGACTGATATCGATGGTATGCACAATAATGATCCTCGTTATGTGGATCAGACTTTCTCTGTTCAGGAGCTCTCCTTTGATGAAGCTGCCGAGCTCGCTTATTTTGGAGCCAAGATATTGCACCCTCAAAGCATTATTCCTGCGCAGGAAAGTAACATCCCTGTACTGTTGAAAAATACCTTTAAGCCTGAATCAGCAGGAACGTTGATCCATAACAAAGCAAAAGTTCAGAAAATCAGAGCTATTGCTGCCAAGGATTCCATTACCGCCATTAAGATTAAATCCTACCGAATGTTGATGGCCTATGGTTTTATAAAGAAAATTTTTGAAGTTTTTGAAGAACATAAAACTTCTATTGATATGATTACTACCTCTGAGGTGGCGGTATCACTTACGATAGATGATACCTCAAAGTTACATGAAATAACAAATGAACTGCAGGCTTTTGGAAATATTGAAGTTGATTCCGATCTAAGTATTATTTGTATTGCCGGGGATTTGTCTCAAAACAAAAAAGGAGTTACTTCGGCCATATTTGATGGGCTAAGAAATATTCCCATCAGAATGATTTCCTATGGAGGAAGCAATTATAACTTATCATTTTTGGTAAAGACCACTGATAAAATAGCCGTCCTCAATATCCTGAATGAAGGATTGTTTAAAGAAGTAGCCTTAGAAGAAGAAATTCAGGCTTAATAAAAAAGCCATCAGTTTAACTGATGGCTTTTTTATTTTAGATATCTTCAAATTTAACATCTGTAAAGCTGTCTGTTGATGACTCGTTGACATTACTTCCGTTTACCTCTTCACCGTTCACGCGGTGGTAATCCTTTTGGTGACGCTCGCTGATAACTTCCTGTCCTTTTTCATTGACAATAAAAGAAGTTGCTTTGTTCAAAATGTCAGCAAACTCTGTAAAATCTTCTTTATACAAATAAATTTTATGCTTTTTATAATGGAATGATCCGTCGTCATGCGTAAATTTCTTACTCTCCGTAATGGTTAAATAATAATCTCCTGCCTTAGTTTCTCTTACATCAAAAAAATAGGTTCTTCTACCTGCTCTTAATACCTGAGAAAAGATTTCTTCCTGTTCTATAAACCCTTTTTCGTCCATATTAATTTTAAATTTAAATTAACTTTTAACAATTCTTGAGACAAATCTATAAAATTAAATAACGTATGCAACAATTATTTTGTTTGAATTATCAGTAGTAAAATCATTGATTTGTTAACTTTTCTTCAAGCTGTTGATTATAAATATCTTGGTAGTAACCAGGCCGGGTTACCAAGTCATCATGGGTTCCTGCTGCCACCACTTTTCCTTCGTCCAGGACAATTATCTGATCCGCATTCTTCACCGAAGAAGCACGGTGGCTAATAATCACCGTGGTCTTGTTTTTGGTCGCTTCATTGAGATTCTGTAAAATAATTTCTTCCGTTTCCGTATCCACTGCAGAAAGGCAATCATCAAAGATTAGTATTTCAGGGTTCGATATCAATGCTCTGGCGATTGATACACGTTGTTTTTGCCCACCAGATAAGGTAACACCACGTTCACCTACCATGGTTTCAAATTTTTGACTAAATGATTCTATATTCTGTTAGATATAGGCTGCTTTTGCTGCCTGTTCTATTTGCTCATCAGTAGCCTTTTCATTCCCAATCTTGATATTCTCTTTAATTGTGTCCGAAAACAGGAAGGCATCCTGGGGAACAAAACCAATACTCTCTCGTAAGGAATCCAGATGAATATCTTTGATGGGTTTTTTGTCAATTAAAATAGCACCTGAGTCTACATCATACAGTCGTGCAATTAAGGCCGCAATGGTAGATTTCCCAGAACCGGTTCTTCCAAGAATGGCAAGTGTTTTTCCTTGTGCTAACTTAAAACTAACACCATTCAACGCTGTGATATTCGTATCCTCATAGGTAAAGGAAACATTCTTAAATTCAATTTCGCCGACAATCTTAGATTTCTTAGACTGCAGATTTATAATTTTTGGTTTTTCCTCCAAAAATTCATTGATTCTTTTTTGCGATACTTCGGCTTGTTGCACTATTGAAGTCACCCAGCCTACCACAGCCACTGGCCAGGTCAGCATATTGACATAAATAATAAATTCTGCTATGATGCCTATATTTTCAATTTCTCCATTGATATACTGCATCCCACCAATGTAAATCACCAAAATATTACTCAAACCAATAAGTAAGATCATCAATGGAAAAAATAAAGCCTGCGCCTTGTAAAGTGAAATGTTCTTGTCTTTACTCGTGTCTGCCAGTTCTTCAAAAGAACCTGATGAAAACCCTTCTATGCTGTAGGCTTTTACCACATTAATACCTGAAAAGGTCTCTTGTGCAAATGTGGTTAATTTAGACAGGTATTGCTGCACAATATTACTTCTCCTATTAATAATCCGGCTTAAAAAATAAATGGATAATGATAACACCGGTAATGGGAGCAGGGTATATAAGGTGAGCTTGGTATCGATATTCGCCATTTTTGTGATGGCAATTACAAATAGCACAAGCATGTTCATAGTATACATAATGGCCGGCCCAAAATACATTCTTACTTTACCAACGTCTTCGCTAATGCGATTCATAAGGTCACCTGTTCGGTTTTTTTTATAAAAATTGAGAGAGAGTAATTCGTATTGCTGAAAAATTTCATTCTTCAGATCAAATTCTATTAAACGAGACATGACAATTAAGGTTTGTCTCATTAGAAATGTAAAGAATCCGGATAGGACTGCAGCACCTATGATATAGAGAATATTCAGGATAAGCTCAGATTTAACAATCTGTAAGTCGGTAATTTGATTTTTACTGTAATCTTCTACAACATTCAATGAATCTTTTATCAACTCTGGAATCTGCAAGGCGAAAACCTTTGAAACGACGGTAATTAAAATTCCAAGAATTAATCTTGACCTGTATTTGTAGAAAAATTTGTTTAAATACTTTAATGCCTTCATAAACAATCAACACTAGTCGTTGCGAAGGCGAATATACACAAATATTAGGTGTTGTAATTTGCAGGTTCATGAATCATTTAAAATTTAACCTTTTCTTTAGATTTGGAAAATATAGTTTAAAAAAAAAGTGGTAATTTTGCCAGCGTTAATTATCAAATAATTTATTTGAACTACGATCTTTATTATCATGGTAAATAGAAGACATATTCGTATCAAAGTGATGCAATCCATCTATGCTGTGCTCCAGTCCAAGAGCGATAACTTACCTAAAGAAGAAAAATTCCTGTTATTTAATGTCAAGAAAGCAACCGAGCTCTATGTGCTGCAACTTATGTTGATGGTAGAGATCAGGAACCTGGCTCTCGAGCATATTGAAATTAAGAAAAAGAAGTATTTAGCGACAAACGAGGACAAGAATCCAAATCTGAAATTTGTCAATAATGAGGTGATAAAATTAATTGCTGAAAGTGAAGAGATAAAAGAATATCTATCAAAATCAAAATTGATTGATTGGAAGGATAACAGAGAATATGTCAGAATCATCCTGGATGAATTAACAGAAAGCGATCTTTACAAAACATATATGGAGTCTGATTCCGCAAGTTTTGAAGAGGACAAGGTGTTTGTGGCAGATTTTTTTAAGAATATTCTTGCACCGAATGAAAAGCTGTTTGACTATTATGAAAGTTTGAATTTGAGTTGGGTGGATGATTATCCTCTTGTGAATACAACGATTTTGAAGGCGATCAAGCAATTAGGAAAAGGAGATTCATTGGGCTTGAAACAACTGAAAGTGAAGGCAGATGATGAGGAGTTTCTGGTAGACCTATTTAGAAAGGCCATTTTACATCAACAGGAATTTACAGAAGAGATCGATGAGAAAACGCCTAATTGGGATACAGAACGTATTGCTGATATGGATATGATCTTAATCAAAATGGCCTTGACAGAATTCTTGTATTTCCCATCCATTCCAACCAAGGTGACCATTAATGAATATATAGAAATTGCAAAGGACTATTCTACCAGAAAAAGTAGTTACTTTATCAATGGTGTTTTAGACAAACTTTTAAAAGATTATAACAAATCCGGGAGATTGAAAAAAATTGGTAGAGGATTGTTATAAAAAATTATATTTTTACACAAAATTAAATTAAATAAACATGAAAAAAGTACTTGTTTTATCAGTTTTAAGTTTGAGCCTGATGACTATTTCCTGTAAAGATAATGCAGCAAATAAAATCAAATCTGAGAACCTGGAATTGGCAAAAGAACGCGATAATGAAATCAAAGTAGGAGGAGCCAAAATAAAATTTGACAAGACTGAACATGATTTCGGAGTAATAAATGAAGGAGATGTTGTTGAAACGGTTTTTTCTTTTAAGAACTCAGGGAAGTCAGAGTTAATTATAACTTCGGCAAAAGGTAGTTGCGGTTGTACAGTGCCAGAATGGCCAAAAGAGCCAATTATGCCAGGGGAGGAAGGAACGATCAGAGTTAAGTTTAATTCTGATAAGAAACCAAACCTGCAACAGAAAACAATTACCCTGGTTACAAATACGGATCAAGGAAAGGAAATTCTTAAAATTAAGGCACAGGTTACACCAAAATCAAAAGTTCAACAGAATAGTTAATCAAAGATATGTATCAAACAATTTTTTTACAGGCCGGAGGTGGCGGTATAGGAAACTACGTGTTAATTCCGTTGATGTTTTTAGTGTTATACCTTTTTATGATTCGTCCTCAGATGAAGAAGCAGAAGGATGAAAAGAAATTTCAAGCCTCGATTAAAAAAGGAGCCAAGGTAATTACTACAAGTGGTATTCATGGTAAGGTGATCGATTTGATCGACTCGGATAATACTTGTGTGATAGAAACAGGTGCGGGAAAGATCAAATTTGAGAGATCTGCTATTTCTATGGAACTAAGCAAAAAATACGCAAGCAAAGAAGTAAAAAAGAAGTAAATTCTTTTAAAAATCGTCAAGGGGCTATCCTAATTATTATTTTTAGGATAGCCCCTTTTTTTATACATTTAAGGCACTAAGTAAATTACCATTCCATGACCGATAATCAGGGCAATAATACTACAGAAGTTAAGCAGAATCAGAAGAAGTTACGGGTGTTTTTACTTTTCTTGTTTCTTTCTATTTTGTTTTGGTCTCTGATCAAGTTGTCTAAAGAATATATATCGGAAGTTGAATTTGAACTGGCCTATTCTGATATTCCTAATAATAAACTCATTCAGAATGAACCCGATCAGAAGGTGAAACTTACCTTGAAAACCATCGGATTTAAGCTTTTAAATTATGAGTTTCGGGAAAGGGTGTTAGATTATTCCTTGACGGAGATTGAAAAGAAAGAAGGTTCTATGTATTTCAGCGAAACCAGAACCAATACAAATTTTTTACAGGCCCAGTTATCGGCAGAAACAGTGGTTTTAAATGTTGAACCTGACACCTTGTTTTTTGATTTGGGAGTTAAGAAATCCAAAAAGGTGCCGGTGATTTCAGAAATGGAGTTTTCGTTCAAAACAGGTTTTAATATAGTTGGAGATGCTTTGGTGAGCCCTGCAGAGGTTACAATTTCTGGACCGGAAAAAATGATTGACACCATTAATGAAGTCTATACCAGTAGTTTTCATTTGAGAGATATATCGGAACCTTTTGAGCAGGAAGTATCTTTGAAGGCCCCCGTGGAGGCTGTGGTATTGTCAAATGAGACTGTTTTGGTCACAGGGGTGGTTGATAAAATTACAGATGGTTCGTATAATTTGCCTTTTGAGGTGATTAATTTACCCAGAAATTTGATCATGAGTACCTATCCTAAAAAAGTAAAGGTCATTTATCAGGTGGCGCTCAAGGATTTTAATAAAATTCCAGAGAATAGTTTTAGAATACAATGCGATTATAAGCAAACACAGGATAACGATTTGGATTATTTGATTCCAAAGCTGGTGGAGAAACCCGAATTAATTACCAATGTCAAAATAGTCCCCAACAAAATTGAGTTTCTGGTTAAGAAACAATAATAGTTTTCATTTTAAAATGTCAATAGATTGAAGGTAGTCGGATTAACAGGAGGTATTGGAAGCGGCAAAAGTACGGTGGCTGCCATGTTTAAAGACATACAGGTGCCTGTGTATTTTAGTGACATCGAAGCTAAAAAATTAATGAATTCATCAGATAAGATCAAATCTGGATTGCGTTCTTTGTTTGGTGAGAAAGCCTATGAGAATGGAATATTAAACAGGTCTTATATTGCAGAAATTGTATTTAATAACCGAGATGCGCTGGTAAAATTGAATAAAATTGTACATCCCGAAGTCAGAAAAGATTTCGAAGAATGGACAAGTAAGCAAGAAGCAGCTTACGTGATTCAGGAAAACCCCTTGATTTTTGAGAACAATAGTCAAAAAGATTTTGACCTGGTTATTACGGTCACCGCGCCTAAATTTCAAAGAATCCAAAGAGTTATGAAAAGAGATCAGATGAGTGAGGAGCAAGTACTGGCCAGAATGAATAATCAGATGGATGATGCCTTAAAATCCAAGCTTTCTGACTTTGTCATCGTAAATGAAAAACTTCAAATGACCCAGGAACGGGTTCTTGAAATTCATGAGGACATTTTATCTCAAATTCCTTAATAAATTTGAAATCAACTTAAAATTTTGTTAAATTAATCGAAATTTTCGTTAACATCTGTTAAAAGATTAATTAAAACCTAAAGAAACTATAAATTTGTTTTAATGAGTAAACGGATTTTTGTACTTTTAGTCGTATTGATGGTAATTTCTTTATTAGGAATTATTACTGTTCAGATATTTTGGATCAGATCTTCCATTGAGATGAGAGAAGAACAATTCTCTACCAGTGTGAAATTTGCCTTGGCCAGAGTATCTGAAAATATTCAGAAAAGAGAATTTAAAGAAAATATATCCCGATATGCGCCGCTGATTGATAGTATGCAAAAATCAAAACAGAGCAATGTCAGGGATTTTGTTTTTCAACAAATAGATACGAGTCGAAATGAAATTTTCACCTTTCGTCAAAGTATCCTGGAAAATAATTATAAATCTCAGTTTTCACCTTTTGAGGCGGATACAGTGAATTTTAAAACGTTTCTGAGCAGGGAAGAAACACAGATAGAAAAGATTGAATTTAATTCGAAGGATTTTAGCGAATTGTCTCCTAAAGACCGGATGGTGAAGGTGGAGAGATTGGATCGTTATGATAAACTTGAATTGGAAAGTATCTTTAAGAATATCGTGTCAAGGACACCAATTCATGACCGGGTAAGTGCCAATGAAATACGAATGAATCTGGACAATGAGTTAAGAGCCAGAGATATTGATACCAAAGTAGAATTTGGTGTTTTTAGTGAAGATTTAATAACAAAAGTAAAGTCAGACAGGTTTGTAGAGAAAAGGGGGTATACGTATAATGTACCTTTGTTTGTGACTGATGACAGTATCGATTATGTATTATATGTAAGTTTTCCTGAGAAAAAGGAGTATATACTCTCAACGATCTCATGGATACTTGTCTTGTCGGCAGTTTTTATATTTATTATTATCCTGTCTTTTGCAAGTGCATTGTATCAATTAATAAGACAAAAACAGATTTCAGCTATTAAAACGGATTTTATCAATAATATGACGCATGAGTTTAAAACTCCGATAGCCACTATTAATTTGGCCATTGATAGCATACGGAATCCCAAGATTATTAATGATAAGGAAAAAGTAATCCGATATGCTGAAATGATTCGTCAGGAGAATAAAAGAATGCATGCGCAGGTAGAAAATGTTTTAAGAATCTCTAAATTGGAGAAGAATCAGCTCGATCTCAGTAAGGATGTAGTTAATTTTCACGACATAATAGGAGATGCCGTTTCGCACGTTAATTTGATTATTCGAGACAGAGGAGGAGAAATTGAACAGTCGCTGGATGCAAAACAGGTGGAAATACTGGCAAGTAAATTTCATATGACCAATGTGATAACCAATATGCTTGACAATGCCATCAAGTATTCTGAGGGAGCACCAAAAATTAAAATAGAGACAGTGAATGCCGGAAATAATATTGTTTTAAAGGTTTCTGACAAAGGAATAGGCATGTCGAAGAACGCACAAAGAAAAGTATTTAATAAATTTTATAGAGAACATACAGGGAATATTCACAATGTAAAAGGACACGGCTTAGGGCTTTCTTATGTTAAAAGTATCGTGGAAAAACATCACGGACAAGTTTATGTTGAAAGTGAGAAAGGAAAGGGAAGTACCTTTACCGTGAAATTACCCATAATTTAAATTCATTAACCATGGCAAATAAAAAGATATTACTGGTTGAAGACGATCCGAATTTCGGAACCGTTTTAAAAGATTATTTAGCGCTCAATGATTACGATGTTCATCATGCAAAAGACGGATTAGATGGACTCATCGCTTTCAAGAATGATGATTTTGACATTTGCATCCTGGATGTAATGATGCCAAAAAAAGATGGTTTCTCCCTCGCCAAAGACATTAGAGCAGTAAATGCCGATATCCCGTTGATTTTTTTAACAGCGAAGTCTATGAAAGAAGATGTGCTGAAAGGGTATCAGGTAGGGGCAGACGATTATTTGAATAAACCCTTTGATTCGGAGATTTTATTGCACAAAATCAAAGCAATTTTACAAAGAAAAGAATCTGATGCAGCCAATGATGACAATCAGTTTGAATTTGAGATTGGAGGCTTTCATTTGAATTCAAAACTAAGGCAATTGACCTTCAACGGTGAGGAACCAAGAAAACTGTCTCCAAAAGAAAACAAACTTTTGAAATTGCTTGCGATGTATAAAAATGATCTCTTGCCTCGTGATCTGGCATTGACAAAGATCTGGAGAGATGATAATTATTTTACTTCGAGAAGTATGGACGTTTATATCGCCAAACTAAGGAAATATTTAAAGCCTGATGAAAAAGTTGAAATTATCAATATCCACGGAGAAGGATTTCGATTGGTAGTAGATTAAAACATATGAAGGAATATATAAAAGGCTGTATCTATTTGATACAGCCTTTTTTTATTTGTAATTTTAGCTCACTATAAAAAGAAAAAGATTCCTTGATATGTCACAACTATTAAAGATTTATGAAAAAAATCCTGACTCCAGAGTAGTTGATCAGGCAGTAGCTGTTTTGCAAAAAGGCGGACTTTTAATTTATCCAACGGATACTGTTTATGGCCTGGGCTGTGATATCACAAAAACCAAGGCTCTTGAAAAAATTGCAAGGATCAAGCAGGTAAAACTAGAAAAAGCTAATTTTTCTTTTATCTGCCATGATTTGAGTAATTTATCTGAATATGTTAGGCAAATTGATACACCTACCTACAAGATTCTTAAAAGAGCTTTACCAGGACCTTATACCTTTATTCTAAAAGGAAATAATAATTTACCAAAAGTCTTTAAGAAGAAAAAAACAGTTGGAATCAGGGTGCCTGACAATAATATCATTAATACCATTGCCAAGGAATTAGGCCATCCCATTATTTCTACTTCAATTTATGATGAAGACGATGTTATTGAGTATACTACAGATCCTGAGCTTATTTTTGAAAAGTGGAGAGACAAGGTCGATCTTGTCCTCGACGGAGGATATGGAGGGAATATAGCCTCTACGATCATTGATTTATCAGATGGTGAGGTCGAAGTAGTCCGGGAAGGTAAAGGCTCACTTGATATTTTATAAGGCTTCTTTATTTGATAAGGATGAGTAATTTCTTTTAAGTTTCTTCAAAAAGAATCCATAAATGATTCTATAAAAGCCCCAGAATAAAAGTAAGGCCAGACTTAACAGGATAATTGAAACGATCCAGATTTTAACCATACTGGTTCCGGCAGCCAAAGAATTTTGAAATTCTTCAGAGTTGTAAACAGCATAGAAAATAGTAACCCCAATGATTCCCATGATGGTCAGGTTGTAATAAATATAATACTTAACTGTTCTTCTGGTTTTTAAAATGTTACTCAGCAAGATTTTTACAGTACTCTCGGCACTAATGTTTTTATAGTTTTTGTAAAAAACAAAGATAAAGCCAATGATAATAACTAAGTGAATGACGGAATAGATCATCATACTATTGCTCAATCCAAATTGTTCGTAGAATTGTTTTGTCGCATCGACATCCGTAAAAACAAAAATTAAATTTGGCAGGATAAATTCTAACAAACTAATAATTAGAATCCACTTTACAATAGACGATGATTTTTTCTGCACCATCTGATGGATGTCATCCTGAGTGAACTGAATTTTAGATTCACTCTGATTTTTCCATATATCTTTTAAGCTGTCTAAGTTTTCCATATTTATGGATTTAATATGTTCTTTAATTTAGTCTTGGTACGATTCATTTTTACACGTGCATTTACTTCGCTAATACCAAGTGTTTTAGATATTTCTTTATAGCTTTTATCTTCCAGATACATCAGTGCCAGAGCCTTTTCGATATCGTTCAGGCTATAGATGGCATCGTATAGAAGTTTAAGCTGTTTGTCAGTCGAGTCATCATAATCATGGTACTCCAATTCCTTGAGGTTATCGTAGATTTGAGTTGTCTCAACATTGCGTTTCTTTTTTCTAAATAAGGAGATGGCAGTATTAAATGCAACTCGATACATCCATGTGCTAAATTTTGACTCTCCTCGAAATTTAGGATAAGCTTTCCATAGCTGAATAGTAATCTCTTGAAAGAGATCTTTATGAGCCGCCTCATTATTCGTATAAGATCTGCAAACCTTATGAATAATATTCTGGTGTTGCTCAAGTTCTTTCGCAAATTTTTGTTCCAATTCTTTGGTCACCAACAGTTGATTTACTTATTAGTAGTTAGGGATGGCAATTTGTTACGGATTCTTAAAACAAATTATCTTTTTCCCGAATCTACATAAAATTGACAATTCATCCTAAAAATATGACAGTTGGGTAACAGTTAATTTAAAATAACGGTCTTTGAGCTGATATTTGCTTCATCAAACAACAACCATCATAATTTATTTAAAATGATACGAATATTTATAACAGCAATTCTTTATTTAATTACCATGTTTACGCAGGCTCAGGAAAAGCCCTTATTGGATAAGGAAGAAGCTACTTTTCACAAGGTGCTTGAGGCCAATAAAAAAGGTGGAACAATTTCTGTAATGCAAGACGAAGATTACTGTAGGTTTCAACAGTCAAAATTTGAAGTGAAGGATAAAGAGCTTACATTTGATAGAAGATAAAAACACAGGAAAAGACATGAACAGGAGAGCGAAAAATATTTTAATAGTTTTTTTTATAGGTACGTTGATTTTTATTATTGGGAGTGCTTTTTTCAAACAATTCCAATATGAAGGAATCAATGATTTTATGGAAGACTTCATTATATACCAGTTATATGCTTTTGTTCTGGGGTATTCAAACATGACCTTTTTTCAGTATATGGAAGCAGTAAAATGGCCTGAAGGATCAACTGCTAAAAGAATAGCACTTGGAATCATTGGATCGACTGTGTTGTCAATTATAGGTTTGTTTTTGATACGAATGAGTATGGCTGTTTTTTACCAGGGTCTGTCTTTTACCGAGTATTGGGACTATGAAAGAATTGAGAATTTCTATTTTGGCATCTGGGCCTCAACTTCTGTAATTGTCGTATTTCATGTCATTTATTTTTACAATAAGTATCAAAAAACCAAAGTAAAAGAATCGCAGATCGTCGCTAAGAATGAGACCGCTAAGTTTGAGTCCTTAAAGAATCAACTCGACCCGCATTTTTTATTCAATAGCTTGAATGTGTTGACTTCACTAATCGGAGAAAATCCTTATCAGGCTGAAAAGTTTACAACGAAGCTGTCTAAAGTATACAGATATGTATTAGAGCAGAAAGACAAGGATCTGGTGCCGTTGGATGAAGAGTTGAGATTTGCCAAGTCCTATATGCAGTTGCTTCAAATGAGATTTGAAGAAGCCATAGAATTTTCAATTCCTGAGTCGACAAGCAGCGAGGAACTGAAGATTGTACCCTTGTCATTGCAGTTACTTCTGGAAAATGCTGTAAAACACAATGTGATTACATCCGGACAGCCACTTAAAATCAGAATATATGAAGATCGAGGCTATTTAGTGGTTGAGAATACCGTAAACCCAAAATCTTCGCTTGAAAAAAGTACCAAGGTAGGTTTAAAGAATATTCAGCAACGGTATGAGCTGATCTCTTCAAATAAAGTAAGTATTGTGAATGATCAAAAGATTTTTAAGGTGAGTTTACCTTTGTTGACACAGAAAATTAAAACGATTAAAACAGATTATATGAATGATAGTGCAAAATATCTCAGAGCCAAGAAACGTGTAGATAATCTAAAAGGCTTTTATGGAAGTTTGATTGCTTATATCATCGTAATACCATTTCTGGCCACTCTTAATTACAAGACATCATGGCAGTTTCAATGGTTTTGGTTTCCTGCTTTTGGATGGGGTCTGGGGCTGGCAATTCAAGCCTTTACCTTATACGGTGTTGGAGGTGATTGGGAAGAGAAGAAAATCAAACAAATAATGGAAAAAAATAACAGATATAAATCTTAAGAAAGATGGAAACAGATAAAAATAATTTAAACGAGGAGTATTTAAGAGCGAGTGCTCGAATGGAAGAAATCAAAGCATTTTACTCAAATGTTGCGGCCTATGTACTTGTAATACCATTTTTAATTTTTATTAATTATATGACGTATTGGGATTATAAATGGTTTTGGTATCCGATGGCGGGTTGGGGTCTCGGTGTTATAATTCACGGACTTGTCACCTTCGGATTTGGTTCTGAATGGGAGAAGAGAAAGATCAAACAAATTATGGACGAAGAAAAGAACAAACAATTATGAAAACATATCATTCAGAAGAAGAATTATACAGAAGAGCGGAAAAGAGAGTCAAGGATATTAAGGGGTTTTACTGGCATTTGTTCTGGTATTTAGCGGTGAATATTTTCTTGAGTTTTGGAGGAGCAATCAAGGGCTTTTTTGCGGACGGCACCTTTGATATCAGTTATGTACATTTTTCAACCTTTTCAGTTTGGTTTTTTTGGGGAATAGGACTGGCCGGGCATTGGTTACATGTTTTTGGTAAAAATGTTTTATTTTCAAAAAACTGGGAAGAAAAAAAGATCAAAGAGTTTATGGAAAAAGATACGTTTGAAGACTAATATTTGTACGCATGATTAAAGTTATTATAATTGAAGATGAAAAGCCTTCAGCAAGAAGGTTGCAGCGTTTGCTGTCTGATCTTGGTATTGAAGCCCAAGGCATGCTGCATTCTGTAAAAGAAGCGGTGGACTGGTTTCAATCAAATGAGCATCCGGATTTGATCTTGTTGGATATACAGTTGTCTGACGGTCTTTCTTTTGAGATATTTGATCAGGTAACTGTCAACAGTGCGATCATATTTACAACGGCGTATGACGAGTATGCTCTAAAGGCTTTTAAGTTAAATAGTATTGATTATTTACTCAAACCTATAGATGATGAGGAGCTTGAATCTGCCATAAAAAAGTTCGAGATTAACCGTCCTGAAAAACATGATTTAATGGTTGATATAAATCAGATTAAAAAGCTGTTAATAAACCCATTAGAGAAGGTATATAAAAAAAGATTTACCATAAAGGTCGGGCAGCATCTACGTATGGTTGAAACGGAAGATATAGAATGTTTTTACAGTGATCAAAAGGCAACCTATGTGTACACGCAGGATAAAAAAAACTATTTAATGGATTTAAGTTTGGAGCAGCTTGATGAGGTATTGGACCCTTTAAAATTTTTCAGGGTGAACAGAAAGTTCATTGTGGGAATTGATGCCATTGGGGATATCATTTCATATACCAACAGTAGGTTGCAAATTAAATTACATCACTTTTCAGAACTCGATATCATCGTGAGCAGAGAGCGTGTAAAAGATTTTAAAAAATGGCTGGAATAGAAATTAGTCGGTTGAGTTTGATGCCTCTGCATCTGTAGCTTCAAAAAAACTGAACACATTGCCGCCATATTTTCTGGCGCGCTCAAAATTGGCATGTTCAGACAGGTCTGTCTGTTTGCTGTGTTCTATGATCAGAATGCCTTGATCATTTAACAAGTTTCGATCAAAAATAAGGTTGATCAGTTTTACGAATTTAGCCGTTTCCATGGCATAAGGAGGGTCTGCAAAAATAATATCAAATTTCCGGTTGTTTTTTTCTAAATACTTAAAAACATCACTCTTGATGGTTTGAATCCCGGCATCTAATTGATCGTTGGTTGTTTCAAGGAATTTTATACATCCGGCATTGGCATCAACAGCTAAGACATCCAGACATCCCCTCGAAGCAAACTCAAAACTAATGGAGCCTATGCCGGCAAACAGATCCAATACAGAAACTTCATCCAGATAGTAAGTATTGTTTAAAATATTGAACAATGCTTCCTTTGCCATGTCTGTTGTAGGTCTGACAGGTAGGTTGTTTGGCGCGGATATACGACGTCCTCTGTATTTTCCGGACACTATCCTCATGAATACTGATTTAGTAGCGTAAAATGCCTTCTTTTCGTCTCTTCCTTACTATTAGGCGGAAACTTAAATTCAGACCTGTTTTCTAACAAGCTTACTTTCCTGATATAGCGATAAGCCATTTTGAAAAGTTCAGCCTCCTGGGTTATCATACCTGCCAATACCAATTCGAAGGTTTCCGGATTTAAGGACAGTTGTTCCGCTGTAAAAAGTACGTAATAAATAAAATCTTCAGGAGTGTGGTATTCAAAGCTGTTATAGAACAATAGCTGGTCATGGGCAATGACTATAATTTCAAATTGATGCGCTCCAATATGCGCAAACATATGGGGATGCTCGCTAAATTTGAAGGTGTTGAGGAGTTTGTCAACTAGTACGGTTGAAAAGTGCTTGTATTCAAAACTTCCGAATCTTTCCAGAAAGAAGTTATTGACATTGACAAAGGGTATATAGACATTGACCATATCATGATTTTCCAGATCGTCATGAACCACATAGTCATTGGTATAGGTTTTTGATGAAAATTTGAGGTAATCTCTGATTCGGGCTTCGTCAAATAAGGACTTCGGAACCAGGGTTGAAAGCTGATTGACATGGGTGATATTAACAGATCCGTATCTTTTTTGAAGTGCTTTGTCTTTTTTGAAAACGTTTTCAACGTTCTTTAATAAAAGATCAGGTGTGGCTGAGTGATCCTCAAAATCAATATGTGTCAGTTTTTCAATCTGCTTCTCATCTTTGTTGATGATACAAAAAGAAAATCCATCCAAGCTGAGTTGGATGGATAAATGTTTTCTAATAAGATTGTTAAAATCTAATGACGATTTAGTCTTTTGATTCTTCTTTAGGTCCATCATAGAAAGGAGGCCAGTTACCGTTTGAGTTCACATCTTCTAAAGATCCTACCGCGATATATTCACCAGGAACATTAATTCCTCCAAGAGCTTCTTTTTCCTGACGAATAAAGTCTTTATTCATTCCTTCCAGAACAACAGCCTTGTCTACCTTCGCTTCAAATACCGATGCTTTTACTCCCTGCACTTTTTCAACACTTCCTGTCTTTAATTCAAACTGAGCGTCAGTACCAGGCACATTCATCATTTCTTTGTAGTTTCTTCCTTCAAATTGAGTCTTAACCATTTCAAAACCTACCGTATCAACAACTCTTTTCTCTACATCAATTGTAATACGACCTCTCTGTTCAGTGACAACAATATTCTTCACTTCCGTGATTGCAAATGAATCTTTCTCAATAAAATTTACCAGGTCTGAGAATTTATTAGTAAATGATCTATTAACAGAAGCATAAGCCAGTTCTGCATCACGAATAGTTTTAAGATTTTCAATGACCAGGGCATAACGTTCCTTTTTCTTCTTGTTGAATTTAATAGGAGCCATGATACTCATATATATCTGATAACCGAAAAATCCAATAACGATCCATAATACGATCGATAATACAGGTTTTAATTTAGCAGGTAGCTTATTTACAATTAAGTATGCTAATCCTCCAACAGCAAGAATCGATACTATAATTATTAAAATAGAAATCATTTTTTAGTTTTTTTTAATTACGTTAAAGGCAAATCTACAAAAATTTTTCAATCAGGAAAGTAATATTTATAGATTATATGCTAATTTTTTGAGGTCTAATATAACTAAAAAACATAAGTATTTAATTCAGCAGGAAATTCTCGATGACAGATGTAATTTTAAAAAATAATTTCAACGAAGCTATTGTATTCACTATCTTAAATCTGATTAAGTTTGTAGTCCTGTCACTATTCAATCCAATATTTGAAAATGCAAAATGAAAATAACCTCTATGCAAAGTTCGTTCAGGGCTTCGCATTTGAACCAACCAGCTTACAACGGGAATTGCTTCGGCAGATGGCTATTTTTGTTTTGTCTTCCACCAGGGAGTCTCTTTTTCAAATTAAAGGCTATGCCGGTACCGGAAAAACAACGGTGATCAGTACGGTTGTTAATAATTTAGGATCGGTTGGATTGAAATCCGTTTTGCTGGCCCCAACGGGCCGAGCTGCCAAAGTGATGAGTTCTTATGCAAAGAGGCCGGCATTTACGATACACAAGAAAATTTATTTCCCTAAAAATGAGCCAGGTATAGGTATGAGTTTTGTTTTGCAACAGAACAAGTATCGTAATACCCTTTTTATTGTAGATGAAGCATCTATGATTCCAGATGTGAATCCCGGAGGCAGGGTTTTTCAAGGCAGGTCTTTATTAGCGGATTTAATAAGCTATGTCTATTCAGGTGTGAATTGCAAATTAGTACTTGTCGGGGATACGGCTCAATTACCTCCTGTTAAGTTAGATGTGAGCCCTGCTTTAGACGCATCTGTTTTAGAAATTGATTACGGTCGAAAAGTGAGAACTATTGAATTGAACGAGGTCATGCGCCAGCATGAAACTTCCGGGATACTGTATAACGCCACAAAAATCAGAGAATTAATATTGAATCATGTTTTGAACGAATTCAAGTTTGATCTGGATTTTAAGGATGTAATTCGATTGACTGACGGCTACGATATTCAGGATGCCATATACAACGCTTATTATGAAGGTCTCAACAGGACAGTTTTTATTGTCAGGTCGAACAAGCGGGCAAACCTATATAACCAGCAAATAAGAAATCAAATATTGGGGTATGAGAATGAGATCACATCGGGTGATTTCATTATGGTAGTTAAGAATAATTATTTTTGGCTTCAGGATGCGCCCAAGGTCGGATTTATTGCCAATGGAGATATTTGTGAAGTGCTGGAAATATTTAGTTTTAAAGATCTTTACGGCTTTCGATTTGCAGAAGTAAAGTTGCGACTCATCGATTATGAGGAGGAGCCTCCGTTTGAAACAGTATTGCTTTTAGATACATTACACAGCGAAGCACCATCGCTTTCGTACGAAGATTCAAACAAGTTGTTTCAGGCCGTAGGTGAAGATTATGCCGAGGAACGGTCCAAGTATAAAAGGTTACAGGCTATTAAGGGTAATAAATATTTTAATGCCCTTCAGGTTAAGTTTTCCTATGCACTCACCTGTCATAAAACACAGGGTGGGCAATGGGATAATGTGTTTGTGGAGCAGCCTTATATGCCGGAAGGTGAAGATATTTCGTATCTTCGTTGGTTATACACGGCGGTTACTCGTGCTCAAAAAAAATTAATTTTAATAGGTTTTAAGGAAGATTATTTTGAAGAATAGGTTGGCTTTTGGTCTTATATTGTTACTGTTGGCTGCCTGCTCAACTTCAAAATCCATAGAAAAAGAGTTGATAGCTTCCTCCGGGGATAATTCCTTTTTTACAGGAGTTTCTGTGAAAAACGCCCTTACAGGTGCTTCCATAATCGAGTATTATTCAGATAAGTATTTTACACCTGCGTCAAATGTTAAGCTGTTTACGCTGTATGCTTCTTTGAAGCATTTAAAAGATTCTGTTCCAAGTTTTGAATATAGTATTTCAGGAGATTCCCTTTTTATTAAAGGGTCAGCTGATCCTTCATTTTTCAATGATTCCTTGCATAAAAATTCCCTGGAGTTTCTTTCAAATAAAAAATACCAGGTATACCTGCTGGATGAAGATTTGCACGATGATGCTTATGGCGCAGGTTGGTCTTGGGACGATTATGCGTATGGGTATATGCCAGAGAAAAGTTTATTCCCTTTGTATGGAAACACTGTTTCAATTCAGCGTGATCAGAAGGGTTTAGAAATTATTCCTTCCTTTTTTGAGGAGAGTGTGCATCTTGATGATCAGCCCGAAAAACGAAGGGAACAGGATAGAAACGTCTTTTATATCAATAAATCGGACAAAACTATAGAGCGGAGTGTACCATTTAAAACTTCCAATCAACTTGTCGCAGATCTTTTAAGTGAGAAGTTAGGAGATAAGGTTACGTTGATCTCGGCTGAATTTAAGCGAAATTTTAAGCCATTTACCGAGCTGCCTTACGATTCGTTGTATGTCAAAATGATGAAGGAGTCAGATAATTTCATTGCTGAGCAACTAATGCTGCAAGTGGCATATAAAGTGGTTCGGAAGTACAACGTAGCGCTGGCCATAGATCATGTTCTTGATTCGAGTTTGGTCGATTTGCCGCAAAGACCGAGATGGGTAGATGGTTCAGGATTGTCCAGATATAACTTGTTTACTCCTGAAAGCATGGTCTTTTTGTTATCCAAAATGTATCAGGAAGTTCCTCAGAAAAGATTGCTTTCTTATTTTCCTCAGGGGGGAGTGGATGGCACCTTGGAACATAGTTTTAAAGAACAATCATACATACAGGCCAAGTCTGGCACCTTGTCCAACAATTATTCTTTGTCAGGTTATTTAACTACAAAAAAAGGTACCGTTTTGGCCTTTAGCTATATGAATAATCATTATCAGGGAAGCTCCAATGCTCGAAAAGAAGAGATGTCAGCCTTTTTCAGAAAATTATACGAGCACTATTAAAAGCCTATTTATTCAAATAAAACAGCATCCGGAGCATCAAACCATGATCTATACATAGGTCTGTGAATCCTTTCCACATGACTCCTTTTAATTTTTAATGTTGGAGTCATAAGCCCGTTTTCAACGGTCCAGTCTTCTTTCATTACCACCGCTTTTTCTATTTTTTCATGTTTTTCGAGGGAAGGATTGATGTCGAGAATAGATTGAAGTAAACTTTCGCCTAATTCGTGTTCTGATTTGTTTTTACCAATTTCTGAAGGAATAATTAGCATAATTGGCTGAGGAATTCCCATACCAACGATACATACCTGTTCTATATCCGTATTCTTAGAAAGTTCCAACTCCATTGGTGCCGGAGAAATGTATTTACCTTTATCAGTCTTAAACTGGTCTTTTGCCCTTCCTGTTATGGTCAGGTAGCCGTCATGGTCATACTCTCCCAAATCACCCGTTTTTAAATACCCATCGCTGTCAAAAACTTTGGAGGTTTCTTCGGGGTTTTTATAATAGCCTAACATCAGGCAGTCATTTTTTACACAAATTTCTCCGATGTCGGATAGTTTGGCCGTAGCCCCCACAGTAAATTTACCAACAGTACCTATTTTATTTTCTTTCGGTAGATTGCAATGAGAAATAATACAATCTTCCGTCATGCCATATCCTTGAATGATAGTAATCCCAAGCTTTTTAAACCAAATCATGATACTTGTTGATAAGGGAGCAGCTCCTGAAGCTACATATTTGGCATTCGCAAGCCCCAATTTTCCCTTGATCTTGTTTTTTAAGATCTTGTTGAGGATGGGGATGCGCAGCAGCGTGCTTAGTTTGGATTGAGGCAGGCCTTCCAGTATTTTCTCCTGAAATTTTGCGTAAATTCTGGGAACAGCAAAAAATAAATCTGGTTGAGTTGCTTCCAAATTACTGGCATAGGTATCCAGCGATTCTGAAAAGGAAATGGTTCCTCCCACATAAATAGCTCCCATTTCAATACCAATTCTTTCAGCAATATGAGACAAAGGCAGGTAGGAGAAATAAGAAGGGTGCGGAGGTAGGGTCAGTGTATTGATCAGATTTCGGGCAGCATTAATGAAATTTCGATGACTGTGCATAACTCCTTTCGGGGTTCCGGTTGTTCCGGATGTATAGATAATCGTTACAAGATCCTCGGCGTTCGGCATCTCAAAACTTTCCAAAGGATCTATAGATTGAATAATAGATTCCCATGTTTCTTCCTCTTTTATTCCATACTTTTCTACACTTATCTTTGGCAGCTTAGTGAATGCTTTTTCCTGAGAAGTGTAATTATCTAATTTACCAACAATCAGTAGTTTACTTTCACTATGATCAACAATAGGTTGAATAGATTTATCATTAAGGGTTGGATAGATGGGTACAGAAATATGCCCACTCATCATAATCGCCAGATCTGACAAAACCCAGCAATCACAGTTTTTCGAAAGCAAGGCAATTTTACTTTTAGGGGCTAAATTTTTATTGAGAAGCGCCTGGGCAATTTGTCGAACCTGTCTTCCACTTTCTTTATAAGTTAAGGATTCAATTTTGCCATTTATGGGTTGCTTCAAGAATACATTTTCCGGAGTCGTTTTTTCCCAAAACAAAAACGCTTCAAGGGGTGTTTTAAAATTTGTCATTCCGTGATTTTCATTGCTTATTAGTACAAGTTATAAAAAATATGTGAAATTACGTTTGCCTGGATTCAAATCGAATATGTTTACTACCCGCCTTGAGCAATAATTGTTTCGATATATGCTATTATTTCTGTAGGCTCGGTTTGAAAATCAAACCATTTAATTTCCGGATCTCTTCGAAACCAGGTTCCTTGTCTTTTCGCAAACCTTCTGGTATTTTTTTTAATCTCCTCAATGGCAAAGTCCAAGCTCACATCACCGTCAAAATATGTAAACAATTCTTTATATCCAACGGTTTGAAGGGCATTTAATTCTCGAAAGGCGTATAGGTTTTCAGCTTCTGATAGCAAGCCATGTTCCATCATTAGGTCAACCCTTCTATTAATTCGATCATACACTATTTCCCTTTCAGCTGTAAGACCGATTTTAATACTTTTAAAATTTCTTTTTTTGGCATGAATTCCCAGGTAGTAGGAGTAAGGTTTGCCTGAACCAATAGAAATTTCCAGCGCTCTGATCAATCTTTGCCTGTTATTAATATCGATACGATCAAATGAGAATGGATCTACTTCCTGAAGTTGTTGTTGTAATGGAACAATACCTTCAAGCTCAAGTCTTGTTTTTAAGGTTTCCCTTATTGCTTTGTCTATTGTGGGAAAGTCATCTAAACCTTTGATCACTGCATCTACATACAATCCGCTGCCACCCGTTAAAATGAGATTTTCTTTTTGTTGGAAAAGTTCATTCAGGAGATGTATCGCGTCCTTTTCAAATGCTCCCACGCTGTAATCTTCTTGAATCGATCGATTTTGGATGAAGTGGTGCGGGGCCGCTTTTAACTCTGTTTTGGAAGGTACAGCGGTGCCAATAGACATCTCTTTATAAAATTGTCGAGAATCACAGGAAAGGATATCTGTTTTAAAGTGATTGGCCAATACGATGCTAAGAGCAGTTTTTCCAATAGCAGTAGGTCCGATAAGCGTAATTAGGTGCTTGTTTTTCATTGATTCAAAAATAGTCAATTCACTTCATTTTTTTATTTCATTGATTGATAAATAAAACCGAATGATTTAGGGGAAATAAATACGGTAAATCAACGTTATATATTGGATTACTACCAAGGTATCAGATGCTATGTTTAAAAGAATTTTCTTTGTTGTTTGCATATTGATGAGTATTCATACCGCCTGGTCTCAACAAATTGAGATTCAGGGCAACGGAATGATTATTCCAGGTAACTGGACGAATACACCCATGCCTTCAGATCATACATTGTTTGATGCCACACCGGTTTCAGGAACGAGAATTCATACATTTAAACTAACCAATACAGGGAATCAAGGAGTTACTGTTGAATCGATACGAACAAATTCAAGTTCATTCGCGGTCGAGGGGAGAATTGGAAGACTTGCTGGGAATGAGACCAAGACTTTTGACATTTCATTTGAACCCACCAGTACAGGAGATTTTAATGCTTTTGTGTGGTTTCGGGTTAAAATTGGCCGATCAAGAATGGTTTATGGATTTAGAATTGCAGGAATTGCAACCGACGCAACGGGTGAATCGGAATTAATGATTACCCAGTACTATGAGAATGGAAGTGATGATGTCGTGGAAATTAAAAACTTAACCAATTATGATATCAAACAAAATGAATATCATCTGGTTAAATTTAATCGCAATGACGATCTGGACAGCCCTCCAAGATCACAAAATACAGTTAGTATTGGAAGGTTGGAGCCGGGTGAAGCAGTTGTATTCAACGAATTAAATTTAAGAGGGAATGAGGTGGTCATTATTTCAACTTCCAAAGGTAGAAATAGCTATCGAGATCGTATAGATATTATAGGGGAGCAAAGATTATGGGGCCGAGGTCTTTCCTTTAGCAAAGGAGCCTGTGCAAGTGAGCAAGCACATACTTCTTTTAACATAGAAGACTGGATCGAGCTTGCAGTTGAAAAAGTAGATCAGGCCTTGTCAATTCAAAATATTGCATTAGGTATGTACCAGGCCGGACCTATTTCATGGACGAATTCAGGCTGGACCGGGAACGCTTTGCCTGACCAAACAAGAGAAGTTTTTATTGAAGCCGCGTACCAGGGAGATATTAGAAGTATTGAGGCCTGCGACCTGACAATTAATGCGCTGCTGGATTTTAATTACAACAATACCAACTCAGTTATTGTCTATAAAAACCTTTTTATTAATGATTCATTTATTTTGGGCGATACCGAATCGATGGTGATGTATGATGACAATGCTCAGATCACTGGAGAGATTCAAAAGATAGAAAAATCGACATATAGGAATAATGCCTATGATTTTACCTATTGGTCAAGCCCTATTGATAATCCATTACTTTCAGCAGTCTTTACTGAAGTAAACGCCAACCGTTTGTATTATTATGACCAATCCCAGACCACAACTTCCGATAAGAATCATCCGGATTTTTGGTCTACATGGCTTTTGGCCTCAGGAACTATGCAGAATGGCATGGGTTATGCCGCTGAGGGAAAAACAGGGACCACAGGAATTCATCAGATACAGTTTATAGGAAAACCGAATAACGGAGTCATATATAAAGAACTTGATTTTCACGATGATGATGATGTGAATTCGGATCTAAACAATGATTTTAATATGTTGGGTAACCCATATCCATCTGCCATTGATATCGAAGTTTTTTTCGAACTGAATGCCGCTACTATTGAGCCAACGGTTTATTTGTGGACCCATGCGACGCCTATTGATGGTGAATCAGGAGATTATTCTTTTGATGACTATGCCAGTTACAATTACTTGGGCGGAACGAGTATTGCGCTTCCAGGAAATGGAGGGGTCGTTCCAACTAAGAATATCGGATCATCTCAAGGGTTTTTTGTCAGGGCCAGGAGCGAAGGCAGCGTACTCTTTAATAATTCCATGCGTATGGAAAACGCAAATGATCAATTTTTTAAAGGGCTTATCAGGAAGGATAAGAAGCAAATGGCAGACAAGGATCGGATTTGGTTGAATTTAACAACCAATAAGGGTGGCTTTAATCAACTTTTAATAGGATTTGATGCCGACGCTACTGATGGGTTCGACAGTGGTTATGATGCCTTGAAATTCAATGGTTCAAATAAAATTGGATTCTATTCGCTTTTAGAGGAGGACAAATTGACCATACAGGGACTGGGCTCTTTTACGACGGATAAAAAATTGACATTAGGATTTGACACGAAGGTTGATAATCGACAATACAAAATTTCCATTTCAAAAATGGAAGGAAAACTGCGCGAAGCTACGATCATACTGAGAGACAATTTGTTGATGCTCGATCATGATCTGAAGGATGCTCCCTATATTTTTGATCATCAAAAGAATGGAGAATATAAGGACCGATTTACCCTTCGTTTTTTACATGCCTTTCCCGTAACTGATCAAGTGGCAGAAGAGAATGATTCGATTGTTGTGACGAATGAAGAAGATGTTTTTACGGTGACAAGTACAGATGAAGTAGCAACGGCAAGTGTTTTCGATATCAGAGGAAGGCAGGTGAAAATCATATATCCCAACGATAACTCTTTTGAATTTATTGAGTCGGAATCCAAAAAAGGGGAGATTCTTCTGTTGCAACTAGAAATGAGGGATCAAAAAAGAATTGTAAAAAAACTTTACAAACAATAGTTTTAAAAATCTAACTTCTCACCACATTTAAAGCAAAAGCTGGCATTGTCTTTATGTTTTCCTTCAGAACAGTTTGGACAGGCATGCGTATTAACATCTACGTTTTGCCCCATTTCTTTGGCCATTTCAGCCCCAACAATTCCGGTGGGTATAGCGATAATACCATAACCTAATATCATGACCAAACTTGCCAACAATTGCCCCAAGGCTGTATTCGGCGCAATATCTCCATATCCAACTGTCGTTAAGGTCACTATTGCCCAATAGATACTTCTAGGAATACTGGTAAATCCGCTGGGGTCTCCCTCAATCAAGTACATGATGGTACCTATAATCACGCAAATAATAAGTACTGCTGAGATAAAAACAAATATTTTAAACCTACTTGCAATTAGGGCTTTTCCCAGGTTGTTGGTAGCACCAACAAAGCGGACTAACTTTAATATTCTAAATATTCGAAGCAACCTCAGGGCCCGAAGGGCGACCAAGGCATGTGCTCCACCAATAAACAGAGACAGGTATTTCGGAATGGTTGACAAAAAATCGATGATGCCATAAAAACTGAAAATATAAGATTTCGGCTTTTTAACGCTGATAATCCGGACAATGTATTCAATCGTAAAGAGCACAGTGATTACCCATTCCGATATATTAAAAAAGTTATGATACTTTGCATCCAGCTCCTTCACGCTTTCGAGCATTACAAGCAGAATACTGAATAGGATGGCAATTATAATGATCAGGTCAAAAATTTTGCCTTCTCTTGTATCAGCCTCATAAATTATTTGGTGCAATCTGGCTCGCCAAGAATTTTTCGAGATGTTACTTTTCAAGAATCTGTAGTTTTCTCTAAAGATATTAAACTATTACTATTTTTGATGATTTCCTTGAATAAATCCTTTAAAGACTGGTATTTTTCTGTGTTATAAATTGTGTAATTCAGTTTTAAGTGAGTGAAAACAATTAATTCATTGTTATTTACCGTGTAATTCGCAGCAAAGGATCCACCTTTGTTAGGAAGTTTGATCAAGGCTGACTTGGGCAGATTTTTGACAGTATACCCCTGTGGCAATGAAATTTTGATTTTTGACATTTCGTTGAGTTTATAGCCAAAATTAACGGGGTAATTTCGCTCTTTCAATAAAAACGGGTTTTCAGCATAACGTATGATCAGGGGATTGAAATAGATTTGGTCTTCTATTTCGGTATCGAGTTCAATTTCAATATCAAAATTTTCAATGAGGGTAGAATCTAAATTGTGCAACATGTTATTATCATAATTGTCAATCAAGATGTCAGTACCGCGACTTTCCAGATAGTCCAGGTATTCTTTTGCTGGTAATTCTGTAATTTTCTTTCTATTCCATGAAGCATCATACCCTTCACTTTTTACAGTTACCCGCCCTTTGAGCGTACCATCAAGATCCAAAACCATATCAAAAGAGTTCATTTCTCTTGAGTCGATTTTTGGTGATAATGAGTACCAAAAACTACCGTTTTTAAAATCCAGTACCCGACCTTGTCCATTCAAGGTCTTAAATGGCGTCTGACCAAAGGTCATAAATTTATCCGAGGCGTCTAACAGATAGGTTTGTTCATTGATTTTTAGATAAACCAACATATAGTTGAAGTCTGTAATTACCGGATGTTTCTTGGTGGGAAAACCATGATCTCTGGTAGAGACCAGCATTATATGAGCTTCTAAATTTGCTGCATTCAGAGCGTTGATCAATGACAGGTTTATCTCCGGAACGGAACCAGCTTTCTTGTCAAAAGCTTTTTTAGACTGAACATCGTGGTACAAGTCGGCATTTTCTTCATCTAAACTGAAGTGTTTTTGCAGATTATAAAAAATCGCTTGAGCGCGCTCTTCGTCGTCTTTAATCTTAAACAAATCAGCAGGAAGGTTCTTTTTTAGATGACTTTCATTTTTTAGCTGTTTACCAACACTTTGTTTTTGTTTTAAATACTGATCAGTTTTCTCCCATGTTGAGGTAAACTCTTTCGAGGTTCCATCTGGATAATTGACACGTGAGAGTTCAAACTCAATTTTTGAAATGTAGTTTTTACTGGCTGTATTGTATTTTTTAGCTTCCTTGAAAGCTGGTACATCTACCATGGCATAGGTCAAATCTTCACAATTGGCATAGGCACCCTGAATCTGAAAGCAATCGTTTTTGCCGATGGCCAGATTGGTATTCAGTGCCAAGCTGCCATTTAAGTGACGGTTGTAATTCCAGAACCCGGGAATAACGGCATGAAATTCACTGTGAAGTTTTGGGATATCTGATTGAAAGTTCCACCCGACAAGATTGAAGAAAAAATCAGATCTAACCTCATATTGATATTCAATGATACTGCCAGGTTTTAGATTAGGAAACGTAAAGCTCACTTCATCGTATCGTTCGTTTAAAGTTGTTCGAAAAACCTTTTCAGGTTTCAATTCAACCGTTCTGTCACCGTCATTATAGGTAAAACCTTTTATATTTTTGATGCTTTCGGCTCCGTTTGAATCGCTTTTGTATAAATAAATATGAATGGTTGCATTGTCATAACCTTCTTCATTAAATATTTTTATTTTACGGTATACTTTATTTACCATGTAGTTGCTATACGAACCACTTCCGTGAAATGAAACGTTGCTGTGTTCAAAAAGAACAAGGGCGTTGGCTTCGGGATCCTTTGGATAGGATGTCATCTGAAGCGCTTCGGTACTTATTTTTCCAAATGTATAAGGAAGTTGATTTTTGTTTTGAGATTGTAGCGTGCTAACGAGAATTAGCATGGCCACTAGCATAGACTTTTTCACAGGTTTGGTTTTTTAAGGTTTGTTAAAAAATCTAACGAACTAAAACCTGCAATAGTGTAAATAATGGAAAGATTTTTTATTAAAATCGAATGATTTTTTCAACCTGATTTCCGGAAAGGTATTTTTTGATAATACTATTTTGACTAAGACTGTTATTCGATTTGTTAATCAAGCTTTTAAGGATGTCCAAATTATTGATTTGGTGGCTTAATTCAGTGTAGGCAAACCCTTGAAAATCGTTATTCTCAATTAATACTACAGATTTTTCTTCTAAATTCCTTCCCTTATCAATCAAGATCATATTATCATGATTAAAGCTAACTTTTTCAAAATTCTTTTTTCCACGTTTGTTGAATTTCGGTTTTAAAACTGATAGTTCTTCCACAAACTTTAAGTCGGCAATCAGTTCGCTGCCGGTGGCTTCAAAAGTTACATTATCCATTTCTTTTAAAAGAGAACGGTTTTGATTTGAAGTTTTTAGAAAAACCTGATTGACCACCTGTTGGATATTTTTACCTTTTCCAACATAAATGATGTCTCCATTAAATCGATGAAAGTAGAAAAGACCTGATAAGGTAGGTAGGGTGTCTAAAATTTTTAAGAGCTTTCCGGATAAATCTCGCTGATTTCCAACTTTGATGGTTTTTTTAACGATTAATTTATCAGTGTCTTTTTGTAGCAGGATCTGAAAAAGTTTTACAGTGGCTAAGGCGTCACCATTTGCTCGATGCCTGTCGCTGGTTGGGATACCTATAGACCTGCATAATTTGCCCAGGCTATAAGATTCCTGATCGGGCAATAAAACTTTGCTTAGCTCAACGGTACATAAGGTAGGGATGTCGAAAGGGTAGCCCAGTCTTGAAAATTCGTTTCTGATGATTCTATAGTCGAAACTCGAATTATGTGCTACCAGAATACATCCATCAGTGATTTCAATAACCCTTTTGGCAATTTCATAAAACTTAGGTGCGTTGCGGAGCATCTTGGAATTGATCCCGGTTAAATTAACCACAAAGGGCTGGATTTCTCTTTCCGGATTCACAAGACTCACAAAAGAATCAATCACGTGTTGTCCGTCAAATTTATGAATGGCTATTTCAGTAATGCCTTCTTCATTGAATTTACCTCCAGTAGTTTCAACATCAATTATAGCGAAGTTCATATGATTCTTAAGATATTATTTTTCATCAAGAACCAATCTGTCCTCTCTATTAGCAATTTCCCAGGCGGTATAAAAAACCAATTGGGTTCTCAGCGCCAGCAAATCAAAATCGATTTTATCCGCAGTATCAGTTATTTGATGATAGTCTTCGTGTGTACCGTTAAAATAAAAGATCACAGGGATATTGTTCTTGGCAAAATTATAATGATCTGATCTTTCATAATACTTATAGGGATCATTCAGTTCATTATAGGTATAATCCAATTTCAGGTTGGTAAATTGCTTATTCGCTTTTTCTGATAATTTATGAAGGTCACTACTCAATCGGTTCGAGCCAATCAAATAGATGTAGTCTTTTTTATCCATATGAGCCTCATCCACGCGGCCTACCATATCAATATTTAAATCGACAACGGTGCTGTCAAGAGAAAATACGGGGTTTTCTATATAAAATTGGGAACCATAGAGACCTATTTCTTCTCCGGTAAGATGAAGAAAGAGGATGGAGCGTTTGGGCCCATTGCCTTGCTTTTTTGCCAATTGAAATGATTGTGCCAATTCCATGAGGGCAGAGCTTCCTGAGGCGTTATCATCGGCACCATTATAGACCTCGTCATCTTTCATTCCTAAATGGTCGTAATGAGCTGATATCACGACAACTTCATTTGGAAATTGACTCCCCTGAACAAAAGCCAGTACATTTTCGGACGGACCACTTGATTTATTTTCAAAATACGTCACCGGAATTTCCTGAGTGTATTCCGGGTAGGTAGTAGGCGCCAGAAGGCCTATATGATCGTAGTAAGCTGTGAAATAGTTGACAGCCATTTCTTGTCTCTTTTCACCAGTTTTTCTGCCTTCCAAAATGTCGGATGACAACAGATATACGTGTTCTTTTAAATCTTCGGGCTTAATTTGATTGGCATATTTTTCTTTTACTGAATCTTTCGCGGCCCGATCCGTTTTTCCCGTACCACAGGAAACTATCAATAAAACTAAAAGACCAAGTACAAATTGTTTCATATCACTTTGTTGATAATGCAAAAATAAGGATATATTTTTCCTATTTCATGATAAACTGTCCACTTTCTTTGTCGAAGAAAATGGAATTACTATCGAAAATCAAATTTATTTTATCCGATGCTATCAATTCAGAAGGTTTGCCGGAAATAATTTCATCTTCTGTCATAAGCCACATTTTATCAGACATTTGAGTAGCCAACTGAATTTCATGAGTTGAAATGAGAATGGATTTGTTGAGGTGATGCGCTATTTTTTTTAATAGTTTAAAGGTTTCAATTTTATGTTGAATGTCTAAGTGAGCAGTGGGTTCGTCCAGAATTATTAATCCTGTATTCTGAGCCAGTGCCCGGCATATCATCGCTCTTTGTAATTGACCGTCACTAAGCTTATCACATCTTTGAGAGGCCAATTCTGATAAGTGTGATTGTTCAAGAGCTTCAGCTATTTGATTCAAATCAGATTCGTGAAGTTTGCCTATCCAATTTGTATACGGTTGTCTTCCTAAAGCAATCAATTCATAAACGCTTAGATTGCTTGGAGGTATTTTTTCGGTAAGTACCACACTTATAATTTTTGCAAGATCATTTCGTGAAAATTCATCAATGGATTTTTTATTCAAAAGAATATCACCGCCAAGTCTGGGTTGCATTTTGCCAAGCGTTCGTAACAGTGTTGATTTACCAATACCATTTCTGCCTACCAGACACGTAAGTTGTCCGCTTTCCAGACGAACATTGATATGCTTCGACACCTCATTGATTTCTTTCTTTGACGTGTAACCAATACATAAGTCGCTGGTTTCTATAACGGTATGTGAGTTGTTTTTTTGCATTGTTTTGTTATAACACCATTTTTCTTTTACGCAGCAATAACCAGATTACAATAGGAGCACCAAAAAGGGTGGTGATGGCATTGATTGGTAAGGTAAATTCGCTGTTGGGTAACTGGGCAACAGTATCACTGATCAACATGATATTCGCCCCTAACAATGCTGCTGCGGGCATCATAATTCTGTGATCAGAGGATTTGAGCATCAGTTTAGTCATATGTGGAGCTGCAAGGCCAATAAAAGCGATTGGTCCTGCAAAGGCCGTAATAACACCGGTTAGCAAACTGGTAGCTACAAGAATGAGGTTTTTCGTCTGTTTCATATTAACTCCAACACTTTTAGCATAGTTTTCTCCTAATAAGAGGCTATTTAATGATTTGATTACCGGTAGAATTAATAATGTAGCCAAGATGAAAATACTGGCAAAAATAAGGACTTCATTCCAGGTCAAATTACCGAGGCTTCCAAAGCCCCAAAACATATATTGCTGTAGGTTTTCTGCACTGCTAAAGTAGGCCAGTACACTTATAATTGCCGAAGTAAGGCTACTAAACATCAGTCCAATAATTAAAATGCTCATGGTATTCTTCACTTGCTTTGAAACCAGCATGACAGCGAATAAAACCAAAAATGATCCTGTGCTCGCTGCGATACTAATAAACAATTGGGATTGTGCCAGGACCAGAAAGGTACCACCAAGAATTGACGACCCCATGATGAGGAGCGCCACACCAAGGCTTGCCCCGGAACTGATTCCTAAAACATAAGGACCGGCCAAAGGGTTTCTAAACAAGGTCTGCATTAACAGGCCACCCAGAGATAAGCCGGATCCTACAAGAATGGCGGTAATTGCTTTAGGTAAGCGATAATTAAGGATGATGTAGTCCCAGGTTTCTTTCACGCCATCACTACCAAAAAGGCTTCCAAAAACGGCTCGAACAGGTATGTTAACAGAGCCTAAACTAATGTTAACTATAAATAATATCACAAGAAACAAGGATAATAAAGCAATAGTGATTCGGTATGAATTCTGTGTGTTCAAATCTATTCGTTCGAATTTGTTTAAAGGTAAAATTTTTGCATGAATCGTTATTAATTAATCGAGTTTTTGCAGAAAGTATGGTTTATAATCGGGTAGAAGCTCAGGATGTGTCACCTTTATGAGGTCTTTTAAGACGATATGCGGTTGCAGGGGCCCCAGTTCAAAATACTCAACACCACCATTTTCACTTCTACGTTTGGAAAAAGAATAGATCTCTCCGGTACTGAAACTTTGAAATTGTTGATAGTGATTATTTGCTGCCGCTAGTTCTTCAAATGTTGTGTAGTAACCAGATCCAATCCAGAGCTCTGCTTGTTCTGCCTTTTCGAAAACAGATTCAAAACTTAATACAAGACTGCCTTGTCCTTCAGTATCAGACCAGATATAGGAAGTGTTGGCATCCTTGTATAATTGCGCCGTAAAACTATCTCCTGCTGGCAGATTCCATTTGTCTTTATATAAAACTCCCGACATAATGCTGGGGCTTTTCGAGGCCTTGGCAGCAATTTTTTTGGCTTCCAAATAAGCAGTCTCGATTTCAGAAAATATATGAGCTGCTTCTGCATCTTTGTTGAATAAAGCACCAAAAAATTTAATCCATTCTGCTCTTCCTAAAGGAGTAGCTTCCAGCCAATCTCCATTAAATATGACCGGAATACCATTTTTTTCAATATTTGTATAGAGCTTATTCGATTTTCCCATAGAAAAAGCTACCAAGGCATCAGGTTGCAGACTTAACAATACTTCAGTATTAAAATCCTGTTCATTACCTAAATCTTTTACCTGACCGTTTTTTATTCTTTCACGTGTTTTTTTGGATGAGATATAGTCTGTGTTGGGAAAACCTATCAATGTGTTCACTTCATCCAATATTTCAATCATTGGGATATGTGTTGTTGAAGTCGCAACTAATGTTTGCAATGGAACTAGAATTTTATTTTCACCATCAAAATCTCTGAGCTCATCTGAGACCAAAATAAATTCCTGGTATTGTTCCGCATCGGGGTATGGAGATTTTATGATTAGTTTTTTGTAGCCATTAAATTGTTGAATGTCAAAACCTTTAGCGTATTTAATGAATGTTTTAGTATTTGTATTTTCGTTCTCTGTCTGGACTTTTTTAGTTTGCTTTTCACAGGATGAAATAAGCATTAAAACCGAGAGAATAAAAATCATTTTTAATCGGAGTATATCATTTTTCATGATTAAAACGTATTTGATCTGTGCTTGATTTTCGAATGGCAAGTTTACAATATTTTCTAATAATAGCCTTCAATAAATTTTTTTCATAGTCTGAAAGCCGTTACATTTGTCGCGGAATTTGGTCTGGAATAATTCAGATTAAAAATGGGAATCTCGTTAAAATCGAGAGCTGTCTCCGCAACTGTAAGCTTAGCTGATACCATCAGTGCTGTTGTACGAAAAACCACTTTCAAATTGAAGGGAAGGTGAACAACAAGACGCAAGCCAGGAAACCTGCCGAATTTTGAATAGCAATGTTTTCGGAAGAAAAACGATTGGCATGAAAAAACAACTTTATATATTATTTTTGATCTTTGGGGCACTTTATGCCCAGAATGACAAGGTCAATAATCTCGATGAGATTGTTCTTAAGGGAAACTTTTCTCCTGTGGTTAACAGTGGTTATGAGGTTCAGTTAATCTCAGATTCCATTCTCAAGAATTCTTATGAAAGCCTGGGGAACCTCTTGCAAAAACAAGCCAATTTTTATTTTAAACAAAATGGCAACGGCATGGTTTCTTCTATATCGTTGCGAGGTACGAGCGCGTCTCAAACAGGAGTTTACTGGAATGGCATCAGTATTAATTCAGCCTTGAATGGTCAAACTGATTTTAATACCCTCCAGGGAAACAGTTTTGACGAATTAGAAGTTCGGAAAGGAGGAGGAAGTGTGCTATTGGGCAACGGATCTATTGGAGGTGCTATAAATCTCAAGGACAAGGTTCGATATGAGGATGATCAAAAAGCAATTCTACTTGCTGGTGCAGGAAGTTTTGAGACCTATTTCTCTCAGTTAACCGCCTTGTGGAGCAATGAACGCATATTTGCCAAAGTTTCTGGTGGATTGCAACAATCAGCCAACGATTATGAATATTTAGGGACTGATCTGAAAAATGATAACGGGCAATTCAAAAATTATAATTTTAATGCCAGTTTTGGATTTAAGATCAATGAATATCATTCATTAGAACTGAATGCTTCCGTGTTTGACAATGACAGAAATTTATCGCGCACATTAACCACCGAAAGTTTGTCAAATTTAACCAGTAATGATCGACGGGTCTTGTTGACTTGGAATTATGTAGGTGATGCGTTTACATCCTCTCTGAAAACAGCCTTTCTTCATGAGGATTTTGAGTACTTATTTGATAAAAACGATGTCAGTAATGGATCTTTTGGTAAAAGCCAACGTTTTATTGCTAAATATGACCTCAGTTATTTTATCAATAATGACATGTTTTTTAGAGGAGGCCTGGAATTCGAAAATGCTACGGGAAATGGAAGTAGTATCACCAATGTTACACAAAACGACGCCACTGTTTATCTGCTTTTTCATCATGAGCCATTGGATAAATTAATGTACAATGCCAGTATCAGAGCTGGTCTGTCATCAGCCTATGACATACCTTTTATCTATTCGTTGGACGGTAAATATGCATTCTCGAACAAGCTCTCTGTAAGAGCGGCGGTGTCATCAAATTATAGACTTCCAACCTTTAATGATTTGTATTGGGAACCTGGTGGCAATCCAGATTTAAGGCCGGAAAGTAGTTTTTCAGGTGAGTTTGGCCTGGATTATACTGTCAACGCCTTTGCTGTTTCGGGTGCTGCCTATCTTATTCGAAGTAAAGATTTGATTCAATGGCGTCCGGTTACTGCAGATTTTTGGCAACCACAGAACGTCAGTAACGCTTCGAATTATGGTTTGGAATTCTCCGCGGCCTATTCCAAATCTTTTGGTGATCATCTTTTGGAATTCAAAGCGAATTATGACTATAGCATAGCACAGGACGATGATCTGGACAAACAACTTATATACGTACCAAAACACAGAGCTGGGTTCAATGCAAATTATCATTGGAAATTATGGGCTTTTAACTACAACCTGCAATATGTTGGAGAGGTATTTACCACAACAAGTAATTCGCAATCATTGGATGCCTATGCCTTATCTGACATTGGTGTTTATAGAAAACTATTTAAGGAACTTTTGTCAATAGGGCTTAAGATCAATAATATATTTAATGAAAACTACCAGTCGGTTGCCTATCGACCGATGCCTGGGAGAAACTATTTATTACAAATCAACATCAAAATTTAAATCAAAATGAAAAAATCAAACGTATTATTCTATGTGGCTTTTTTAGCACTATTTATCAGTTCCTGTTCTGATGATGAAGGAGGCTCAGATGAACCAAAAGGGGATTATGAAAACGGTTATTTTGTAACCAATGAAGGGCCTTTTCAAAATGGTAGCGGAACCATCACATTTGTGGATGATGCCGGTCCAGTGAGTCAAAACGTATATAAAACTGTTAATAACGAAGACCTTGGCAATATTGTCAATTCAATGTACATAGCTGATGATAAAGGGTATGTAGTGGTTAATAACTCAGGAAGAGTTGTAGTTGTTAATCGTTTCACCATGGAGAAAGAAGCCGTTATTGATGGAGAGTTTATCAATAATCCACGGTATTTTGTTGCTGGGAATGGAAAAGGGTATATTTCTAATTGGGGAGATCCATTTAACGCCGGAGATGACTTTATTACTGTGATCAGTCTAGCAAATAATACTGTTTTAACAACGATTCCAGTAGGCGAGGGGCCAGAGAACCTATTATTGGAAGCAGGAAGATTATATGTTTGTCTTGAAGGAGGCTATAACCAGAACAACAAAGTAGCAGTGATCAATACAGAGGATGATAGTGTTGAAAGTACGATAGAGGTGGGCGATGTTCCTAACTCGATAACCATCGATAGAAATTCTGATATTTGGATTCTTTGTCAAGGAAAGCCAGACTATACCGGAGATGAAACCAAAGGTTCAATTTACAAGATTGAATCAGGTACAAATGCTGTTAGTTCGTTAGATTTTACGATGACACAGCATCCGAAACTCTTGAATTATGAAAATGAAAAATTGTATTATAATTTAGATAGCAAGATCTACAGTATGGACATCACAGCTACTGACATTCCTACGAATTCAATAGATGGTCTGGATGGTGATTATTATACAATGAACATTGATAATGGTGAATTATATGCAACAGATGCAGGAGATTTTGCAAGTGAAGGAAGTTTAAAAGTATTCAATTTAACCTCTGGTGATTTAATGCAAACTATTACGACCGGAATCATACCAGGTCAGGTAGTATTTCCTTAAATTAGCGGTTGATTTTTAAATGGGTCCTATGCGAAATATTCTTCTGATTTGTGTAATCTTGCTATTGGGTTGCCATGTACATGGACAAGAAATTGGTCTTCGTTTCGGAGATATGAATGGGAACAACATAGGAATTGACGCTACGATTCCGATCAAGGAGAAACGAATTCATGCCTCCGTTGGATTTGGAGATAATGTTGGGCTGGATCTTATTTACGATTTTGCCGTGGCATCCATATTTAGAAGCCCTGACCTGCGCTATTATGTAGGTATAGGGCTTACAACTTTATTTGCCAGTGAGTTTAAACTAGGAGTCATGGGAGAAGTAGGCATTGAATATGGATTTCCAAGAACACCTATCAGCATTGGTCTTGATTACCGGCCTGCAATTATCGTGATAGAAAAAATGGACTTTATTTACGGCAATTTTGGATTCAATGTGCGCTATCGTTTTAAAGGATGAGGTAGCTTTGAGGATGAACAACTAGCGGAATCGATTTTCTTTGACTCGGGTCCAATACAAAGTTTTGCCAAAAATAGGGTAACCGACATAGCCTCTTACTCTGAGCAAATCTTTAGCAGCCAGGGAAATATGGCAACCATATTTTTTTCCGTTTTTTGCGTTGAGCATTTTAGCTCCTTGCCAAATACCATCTTTTAGCCTGGCACCTTTGAGAATTACCATTCCTAAGATAGGTTTGTTTTTATTTTTGCCGTTACAACTGTTGCAGAGATCATCCTTGTGTTCATCAGGCAGTATTTCTATAATCTTCACGTATAAGGCATCATCAATCATGTATATTTCAACAATTGATTCCGCAACATTCTTATTAAAAACATCGTATGTTTTCCATTTTCCCAGAATATCCTGAGCAGTCAGCTGGAAACAGCATATAAAGAATGATATGAAAATAAAAGTCCTCATGATGATTCTTTGACTCTGTGCCAAAAGGTGTGTCGTTCCAGCAAGGAAACGCCAACATAGCCACTCATGATGCGTCTTTCTTTTTCACCAACCGGGTCGATACCATACCATTTTCCCATCATAGCCTGTGCAGAAACCACAGGAATTTGAATCAAAAATAAAAGGAAAGAAAGCTTATTTAAAACGCTTTTCATTGTTCTACCCTATACCAATATTCAGTTCGACCAATTAAGGAGAAACCAATATATCCTCTTAGTTTGAGTTTGTTGTCTTCTTCAAGAGAGATATAACATTTGTAGAGCTTACCATTTTTTGGATCCAGAATTTTTCCATCTGTCCATTCTTCACCTTCTTTTGACAGACCTCGAATAATTACAAGACCTTCAATCGGTTGATCTTTGTCCTTTCCGCTACATTCAATACAGGTTTTATCCTTATCTTCTTCTTTAAGGATTTCTATAATTTTTCCGTAAACCTTTTCTCCTTTTTCATAGACTTCAATAATCGATTCATTTTTTCCTGTATCAGGATCAATACTGTACCATTTTCCAAGTACAGTCTGTGCTTTGCCGGTGAATGATAGCAAGACCGCGACAACTGTTAGTAAGAGTAATTTTTTCATTGTTTTTCTTCTAAATTTTTGTGATGCAATTTTAATAAACTTGCATTCAATTCAAATCCGAGGAGCAATATAATAGAATTTAGCCAAATAAAAAGCATGATCACTAAAACGGTCCCAATTGAGCCGTAAAGCTGATTATACTGGGCAAACTTTTCAATATATATTTGAAATATTTTAAAATTAAGAAGAAATAGAATGATGGTTAAAATGGTTCCAGGAGAAAAAAACGAGGATTTCCTTCCTTCCTTTGTTCCAAAGTAATACAGCAAAGAGATGCCGATGAACATCATGCCAATAAGAATGATAAACTGTACGGAACTCAACCAAAAATTGGTGTCGCTAACCATTCCTTGTTCGTTGAGAGATTTAATAAAAAACTCTATCAGAACGACAACACCTACTGTAATGAGCAGTAAGAATGCCAAAACCAATGAGATGGCCAATGAAACCATGTACTGCCTTAACACGGTTCGTGTTTGTATCTGATGATAGGTATATTCGAACCCACTTAAAACGGCATTAACGCCATTGGTCATAAGAAATATGGAGAGAATAAAACCAAAAGACAGCAATTCTCCATATTTATTGGTGGCGATATCATTCAGGACATGGGCCACGGCATCACTGGCTTCTTTGGAAGGCATAACTCTGAAAACCAATGACATAAAATCATCCTGAAACCCTTCAATTGGGACAAAGGGAATCAGCGTCAACACAAATAGTGCAAAAGGAAATAAGGCAATAAAGAAACTAAAGGCAATACTCCCGGCTCTTGAAGTCAAGGCACCTTTCACGATTCCCGAAAGGTACATTTCAAGTAAATCATAGAGATTCATTCCCTCCAATCCAGGGATTTTGATCTTATGAAGCATGGCACTGAGCCAATCAACTACAGGAACATTTATTTTATGGTCTCCTTTACTCATTTTTTATTAATCGTACTTGGCATCGAAATGATCATGCCATTTGTCCTGTACTTTAAGGACTTGTTCAATGACGTCTCTGGCGCATCCCTTTCCTCCATTTTTTTGAGAAATATATGCTGAAATATGCTGAACTTCCGGAGCGGCATCCAGCGGACAGGTCGGCAGACCACAAATCTTCATTACCGGAATGTCAGGGATGTCATCTCCCATATACAACACATTTTTTGGGTCAATATTATAAATGTCGAGATACTCATCCAATTGATCTTTTTTGTGATGAGCTCCCAGATAAATGTCAGTTATTCCCAACCCTTGTAACCTCGATTTAACGGCTGGGTTTGTACCTCCGGAAATAATACATACGTTATATCCTTTATCCACGGCTGTTTTTAAAGCATAGCCATCCTTGATATTCATAGTCCGAACTAATTCACCATCTGGAAATACAGTCACGGACCCATCCGTCAGAACCCCGTCTACATCAAATATAAAGGTGGTAATTTCAGGCATTATTTCTTTATAACTTTTTTCCATGATTATTTTTTTGATAGGTTTTAATGATTGCTTCTGTCAGTAGGGTATAAATTTCTTTTTGCATGCCCTTCAGTTCTTTTTTATGCTTTTGTATGACTTCATGATCAAGTCTCTTTGCAGGTCCGGTCTGTGCCTCTAGAGGATCCAAATATTGTATTTTTTTTCCTGTTTCGACGATTAACGGCCTTAATATATCGAAAGGGATATCAAATTGTTGGCACAGGTCCTCAGCGCAGCTAAACATAAAGTTGCTGAAGTTATTTGCAAAAACAGCTGTTATATGCAGTTTTTCTCTTTTGGCTGAATCAAGGTCAAACACATGCTCACTAATATGAGAGATAAGGGTCCTGATTACATCTAAATCCTCTTTTGAGCTTGCTTCAATGGCGAAAGGAACTTTTTTTAAATTGATTTTTTGTTGTATCGATAGGGACTGTACCGGGTAGATCACACCGATTCGTTGATGTCTGCCAAGTTGCTCCAGTCCCATGGCTCCAGAAGTATGGACCACAATTCCATTCAGGTCTGGAATCAAGGCTGCAACTTCGGCTATCGCTTCATCTTTTACCGCTAAAATATAAATATCAGCATGTTTTAAATGTTTTAAATCTGTCGTATGATCGATAGACGGATCAAATAGGGAATTATTTGATTCACTTCGGCTATAACGTTGAATCAAATCAACATTGTTTGCAGATTGCAGTGCAATAGCCAATTGATATGCAACATTTCCGTCACCGATTAATACTACCTTGATCATAAAGCGAATATACAGAGTTCAGGCTTGAAATAAAAAGTAATTAAAACCCTTTATGCACTAAGTTTTAATTTTCTTCCAGAACAAAAACTGAATCTAAATCAGCAAAAAAGGGATGAATAAATCCATCCCTTTTTCACAATTAACTCTAACAAAAATAATATCAAGAAGCCTTAATCTGAGCCTGAGCTGCAGATAAACGCGCAATTGGTACTCTAAATGGGGAACAACTAACGTAATTTAAATTTGTGTTGTAACAAAACTCTACAGATTTAGGTTCACCTCCATGCTCTCCACAAATTCCAATTTTTAAATTAGGTTTTGTTTTTCTACCTCTTTCTGTTCCAATTTCAACTAATTGACCAACACCTTCCTGGTCGAGAGTTTCAAAAGGATCTGCAGTAAGGATACCTTTCTCAAGATAAACGGGTAAGAATTTTCCAGCATCATCTCTGGAATATCCAAATGCCATCTGTGTAAGGTCATTGGTTCCGAATGAGAAGAAATCTGCTCTTTCCGCGATTTTATCAGCGATCAATGTAGCACGTGGAATTTCCATCATGGTTCCTACTAAATATTCAATACTGTCTTCTCTTTCTTCAAAGACTTCATTGACCGTATTTCTAATTATTTTCTCCTGTTCAAGATATTCGTTATACGTACCGATCAATGGAATCATTATTTCTGGTTTTGCCTCGATACCTCTTTCTTTCAAGTTCAAAGCAGCCTCTATGATAGCACGGGTTTGCATTTCTGTAATCTCAGGATAGGTATTACCTAATCTACAACCTCGATGTCCCAGCATTGGATTGAATTCTTCCAATTCAGCAACCTTGTTCTTTACTGCTTGTAATGAGATATGCATATCTTCAGCCAATTCTTTTTGAGTGGCTAATTGATGAGGTACAAATTCATGCAATGGTGGGTCCAGTAATCTGATGGTTACAGGAAGTCCTTCCATAGCCTCAAAAATACCTTCAAAATCTTTTCTTTGCATTGGCAGTAATTCTTCTAAGGCATGTTTACGTCCTTTGACCGTTTCTGCCAGAATCATTTCTCTCATCGCTCTAATTCTATCTACTTCAAAGAACATATGTTCTGTTCTTGTAAGTCCAATTCCTTCAGCTCCAAAGTTTCGTGCTACTTTTGCATCTTTAGGTGTATCAGCATTGGTTCTGACTTTCATCTTAGAATACTTATTAGAAAGCTCCATAATTTCGGCAAATTCACCACTTAATTCTGGTTGAACAGTTGCGACTTTTCCTTCGATGATATTACCGGTAGATCCATTAAGAGAAATCCAGTCACCTTCATGGTAAATTTTATCTCCAACGCGTAATGAACGTCCTTTATAATTGATTTTTAGAGCACCTGCTCCTGATATACAACATTTTCCCATTCCTCTGGCTACAACCGCAGCATGTGATGTCATTCCACCTCTGGCGGTAAGAATCCCTTTCGCGATATTCATTCCTTCAAGGTCTTCAGGAGAAGTTTCGATACGGCATAATATGGTGTTTTTATATTTGTCTGCTTCGTCAGCAAAGAAAACCAATTGTCCGGTGGCTGCACCTGGAGATGCCGGAAGTCCCTGAGCAATAATATTTGCTCTTTTTAGGGCTTTCGGATCGAAAATAGGGTGAAGTAATTCATCCAGTTTATTAGGCTCTAATAGTAGTAAGGCCTCTTTTTCATTGATCATACCTGATTTTAATAGGTCGATGGCAATCTTAACCATGGCAGCACCTGTTCTTTTACCATTTCTGGTCTGAAGGATCCATAATTTCCCCTCCTGAATGGTAAATTCCATATCCTGCATATCTCGATAATGATCTTCAAGTTTTGTCTGATATTCGTCCAGTTCTTTAAAGATCTCAGGCATTTTTTCTTCTAAGGAAGGATAATTTTCACGTCTGTCATCTTCTTCAATTTTTGCAAGATCGGCCCATCTTTCAGACCCGAGTTTGGTTATTTGAAGCGGCGTTCTAACACCTGCAACAACATCTTCACCTTGTGCATCTATTAAATATTCTCCATTAAATACATCTTCTCCGGTTCCGGCGTCTCTGGTGAAACAAACACCAGTTCCTGAGTTTTCACCCATATTACCATAAACCATGGCCTGAACGTTCACTGCTGTTCCCCATTCGGAAGGATAATTATGCATTTTTCGATAGTAAATAGCTCTGTCACCATTCCAGCTATTGAAAACGGCCATTACAGCACCCCAAAGCTGATCCCATGGATCCGTAGGGAAGTCATGTCCGGTTCTTTTCTTAACGGCATCTTTAAAATCATATACCAAATCCTGTAAATCCTGAACCGTAAACTCAGTATCAAGTTCAATATGTCTTTTGTCTTTCAGATGTTCCATGATCTCTTCAAAAGGGTCTATATCATCCTTAGATTCAGGCTTCATACCCAGTACTACGCCACCATACATTTGAATAAAACGCCTGTATGAATCCCATGCAAAACGTTCGTTATTTGTTTTTTTGGCAAGTCCTTCAACGACTTCGTCGTTCAATCCTAAATTTAAAACCGTGTCCATCATTCCTGGCATCGAAACTCTGGCACCGGATCTCACTGAAATTAACAGTGGGTTTTCTTTGTCACCAAAGGTAGAACCCATGATATTTTCAATATTAACGATGGCTTCTTCTACGTCAGGTCTGATCATGGCGATCGTTTCTTCTCGACCAACCTCATTGTATTTTGTACAGATTTCTGTAGTAATGGTAAATCCTGCAGGAACAGGTATTCCAAGCCAGCTCATCTCGGCCAGATTGGCACCTTTACCTCCTAAAAGGTTTTTTAATTTACTATTTCCATCGGCCGTCTTGTTTCCGAATTTATACACATTCATTTTCACGTCTTGAACTGTCTCCATTGCTATTACTTTTGATTACTATTAATTGAGTATCAAAATTAACCAACATCAGAGTCCTATAGTATGATATAAATCATACCCGGGCCTTGTGTAAGAATTGTTACAAAACAAAGAGTTTGATTTAGTATGAAACTTCCTGTTTTTTGAAATGTTTTGTCCAAATATGGGTAGGGATGTGAGCGCTAAACCAGGTCTGTTTGCACCATGGGATGTGCAAGAATTTTATAAAATGATGTAAAATTCAAATCAAGAAATGAAATAAAAAAGATAAATTAGCTTATTAATAGAAGTAAAGTGTAACCTTAAATAGAAATCTTATGAATAAAATCAATATTTATTTAATTGTCATTGTTTCATTGTTTCTTTTCGCCTGTTCTACTGACAATGATGATGATTTGGGAAACATGCCACCGGTTGACAATAACATTACATATACTAAAAATGTAAAATCTATCATTGATGGAAGGTGCATAAGCTGTCACGGAAATCCACCGACAAACAGCGCACCAATGTCTTTAACCACATACCAAAATGTGAGAAGCGCCGTAACAGGTCAAGATCTGATAGGAGAGGTAGAAAGCGGATCAATGCCACCTTCTGGTGCTAACCTGACAAATTCTCAGATTCAAATTATCAAGGATTGGCAAACTGGAGGGTTTAAGGAATAAAGTATGACTTTAAACAATAGAGGCTGCTCTATTGAACAGCCTCTAACTTTTAATAAGTAAAACTTCTTTGGGAAGCACAACTATTTTTGTTCTAATAATTGGCTCCGATCAATCTTCCTCCTAATTGTAAAAGTCTTAATTCAGCTACTTTAGCAGTATATTTTGCCTCATTATAATTGTTTACTGCACTTAGGAAATTCACCTGTGCCAGCCTGAATTCAACTGTAATAATTTGCCCCAGTCTGTATTGCTCTTCACTTCGTTGGAAGTTTCTTCTGTTTGTTTCAACGTTTTTCTCTTCAGCACTTAGTACGAATAAAGAGTTTTGATAGGTTTCCCAGGCATTGGCCACGTTTCTTTCTAAATCTTTTTCGATCAACTGCTTTTCTATATTGCTGTTGTCTATGGCAATCTTGGCATTCTGCACGCGGGTTTTCGTACTACCACCATCAAAAATATTCCATGAAATACTAACGCCACCAACAATTCCTCTGGAAGTTTGAGATGCCAAAGAGAACGGATTGCTAATATTTGAATCAGTATTAGAATCTCTCCAGTTATAGGCACCGTTAACGCCAACATTAGGTACCCAGGAAGATTTGTTAATCTTTAAGTCATAATCACTAAGGGTTACATTTTTCTCAGCTTGTAACAATAAAGTATTATTTACTTTTGCCGACTGCAGCATAGAATCATAGGTAAGATCAATGGCATAAGACACTGCTGTGTCCACGGCAAAATCAATATTCACATCTCTTCCCAGTATCACATTTAAATCACGTTTGGCATTGGCAAGCTCTCTTTGAATATTCAGTAAATTGATACTGTCCTGGTTCACATTCACTTCAGAATTTAATACATCCAATTGAGTTTTTTGACCGTATTGATATCCATACTGTTCTCTTAATAATTGACTTTTTGAAATATCCAGGGACTGCTGAAGGTTATTTTTGTTTTCAGTAAGCCTGGCGACATCATAATACGAAATGAGCAGGTCCAACAAGGTATTTTCAATCACTTGTCTCACTCTAATTTCAGAAATATTATACTGTTCCTGAAGTTTTCTATAGTTGTACTTCCTTCCAAAACCATCAAAGATTAAGTAATCGACTCCGACAGATGCTGAATAGGTATCTGTTGTGTTTTCGATATCATCCTGAACACTTCCGTCCTGAAATTCAATTTCACTTTCATTGCTTTGATAATCTGCTCCACCAGAGGCAAATACAGACGGTAAATAGCCGCTATTATAGATGCTGGAACTATTCTTCGCTGCCTCGAGGTCATTATTCGAGACAAGAATATCGTAGTTGTTTTCTAAAGCGATATCTACAGCTCCCTGTTTTTCCAGCATATTTTGAGCTGATATAGAAAAACTCAGGCTTATTAGGAGAATACCTAAAATCTTATTTTTCATCATTTTCTTCTAATTTTAATTCTTTTACAGCACGCGTTACTTCTTCTTTTGATACCATTTTTCCTGTGATTAACCATTTTAATCTAACCGTTAAACTATTGTTGATTGATAGCAGTAATGGTAGCATTAGCAAGGTTAAGAAAGTAGCAATCATAATTCCATAAGAAATGGAAATTGCCATGGGTTTTAGAAACTGAGCCTGTCTGCTTTTTTCCAACAACAAAGGCATTAAACCAGCAACCGTTGTAAGTGATGTCAAAAATATTGCTCTAAATCTTGATTTTCCGGCTTCAAACATAGCATCATTAAATGTCATGCCCTCTTTTAGAAAAGAATTAAACTTACCCACTAAAACCAGACCATCATTTACCATAATTCCAACCAAGGCAATAATTCCTAACCATGATAAGATATTAATTGAAAATCCATGAATATAATGACCCCAAACGATTCCTATCAAACTAAATGGCACCATAATCAATAGTAATAATGGTTGACTATAAGACCTAAAAGTAAAGGCGATGACACAATAGATAAGTACCAATACGATACCACCAACCTGTGTTGCTGAATTGATGGTCTTGGCTGCCTCTCGGTTTTGACCTTCAAAACTTGGCTGCACTGTAGGATATTTGGCGAGTATTCCGGGTAGAATATTATCTTTAATATCCGTCATAACATCCGTAGCACTTTCCTTAGGATTTGCCATATCTGCTGTAATCTGAATTTCCCTTCTACCATCTAAATGATTAATGGCAACATCACCTCTGGCAATATCATAGGTTGCGATTTCAGAAAAAGGAACTTTGTTACCGGTAGGGGTAGAGATCCACATATCGTCTAAATTTCGAATGGATGATCTATCCTCCTTTTCATATCGGACCCAGACCTTAATTTCATCCTGTCCTCTTTGAAATCTTTGTGCCTGATATCCAAAAAACCCTGAACGAACCTGATTCATTACGGACTGCAGCGTCAAGCCTAAAATATATGCGTCGTTTTTCAATTTGATTCGAACCTCTTTGATCCCTGCAGGATCCGTATCAGAAACATCCTTTAAAATGGCATTACTTTGTAAAGCACTTTTTAATTCTGTTTTTGCGGCTTTCAATTCTTCAATGTTATTTCCTAAAAGCGACACAGCCACAGGGCTACCACCAAAATTCATTCCCGATCCAAAAGTTAAACTTTCAGCTCCATAAATAAGCCCGGCTTTCTCCCGAATCGCATTGGTAATATCACCTGAGGCAAAATCTCTGAATTCTCCAGGTAGTAAGTTGATCGTTAAACTGGCATTACTTGATCCGGGACCTATTCTTTTTATTACATTTTCGATAACTGGTGTATTCCCTGTTTGTTGTTCGGTATATTCATTTCCGACCAGCCAGGTAGCTTGTTCAATATTTGATATAATAGAGTCAGTTATTCTTTCATTGGTTCCTTGCGGCATTGCAAGGCTAATATCAATTCTGTCACTGGCCATATTCGGAAAGAATGAAGTACGAACTACTTTACTTGTAATTCCTCCAAAAGAGAAAATCAATAAAGCAAAGGGAATGGCAAGACCTAAAAAGCGATTCTTTAAAAAGAACTTTAGATAAGGACCATATAGTCTATCTCTGCAAAAGACTAAAAATTGATCGGCCTTTACATTGATTTGACTGAACAGATAAAATAAACCTGATGTTGGTTTTTTACGACCTCTTACCAATGCCTTTGAATGAGCAATATGCGCCGGTAGAATAATCAAAGCTTCGACCAATGAAACAGCCAAGGTCAAAATCACTACCGTAGAAACTTCTTTAAAGAAATCCCCAATACCACCGTCTAAAAAGAAAAAGATTGAAAAGGCTAGCATCGTGGTTATAATAGCAGACATAATCGGAGGAATTACCTCCATGGTACCATCAATTGCGGCCTGAACAGGAGACTTCCCTTTTTCATAATGGTTGTAAATATTTTCACCAATCACAATACCATCATCCACTAAAATACCAATCACAATGATCATCCCGAACAAAGACAGTACGTTAATGGTTACTCCTAAGTTTGCAGCGAAAATAAACATTCCCAGAAAGGCAATAGGTAAACCTGCCGCTACCCAAAATGCCAATCTAACATTCAAAAATAAAGACAAGAATAAAAGTACTAAGAGTATTCCCACAACAGCATTTTCCGTCAATAAATCTGTTCTCTGTTTTAATACAATGGAGCGATCACTTGCTACATTTAATTGAACATTGTCATGTTGTGCGTTGAATTTTTCAATATAGATGTTAATAACATCGGCTGAGGCAATCATGTCCTCACTATTGGTATTACTAACTTGTATGCTAATGGCAACCTCATCATTATAAAAGAGACGGTCCGGATTTTCATTCCATCGGTCTTTTACTGTAGCAACATCTTTTAAATAAATAACATTACCTGACTGATCAGCTTTTACAATAAGATTATGCAGATCTTCACCATAATATTGTCTGTTTCGAGCACGAATCAAATAATCTTCATAGTCTGTTTTAATATTACCCCCTGAAATAAGGAGGTTGGATCCCTGAACTGCCTGAGCCACATCTGCAAAAGTCAGATCAAAGGCGCGAAGATCAATTTCCCTTACAGCGATCTCTATTTCTTCATCTGGAAATCCTGTTAGAGAAATCTGAGAAATACCTGGCATAGCTCGTAAGTCATTCTCAACATCCCTGGCATATTGTTTCAGGGTCGTAAGTGGTAAATCCGTTCCGCTGACCGTAAAGTTGATCGTAGGAGCAATGGATTCAATTTTAGCAATCACGGGAGGCTCCATTCCGGAAGGGAAAGAAGGCACTCTGTCTACTGCATTTTTAACCTCAGCCAAAACAACATCGATGTCTGAGTCCACCATGGTTTCAATGCTAATGCTTGCCGAATTTTCCCGTGAAACTGATGTCACCCGATCGATGCCTACAATTCCTTTCAGGTTATCCTCGATCTTAAGTACCACACCTTCTTCCATCTCTTGTGGTGAGGCGCCGGGATATACTACTGAAATATTTATAAAGCGAGAATCCGTAAGAGGAAAGAAGGAAGACTTCATCGATTTGGTACCCAAATAACCGAAGATAATAACGGCTAGAATGATGACATTCACTGCCACATGGTATTTTATAAAATAGGATATAACTTTTTTCATAATCTATAAAGACTGCTTAATTATTTACGTGGGTTGCTACCGTATATTGATACTTTCATCCCAGGGTATGCGCCAGGCACGGAACGACTTAAAACAGAAGTACCATCCTCTAAACCTTTTAAGACAACAGTTTTATCGGTAAAATAAACAGGGTCAACTTTAACCAGGTCAATAATACTGTCCTTAAAAACATAAACACTTTCATTGTTTACTAACAGTTTACGTTCCATTTCAAAAGCATTTTTTTCAGCTTTGGCAACCAAATGAGCTTCTAAATAAATACCTTCTTTTAAGTCTTTTCCTTCAACCTGGATATAGGCTTTTACCGTTTGAGAAGTTTGATCGACCCTTCCATTGACACGGACTATTTTCCCATCCCATGATTGGTTGGTATCTCTACTGGTTACTTTGACAGAATTACCTTTTTGTAATAAATCAATATACTTGGCATTGACGGCCACTTCCATTTCATACACCTTAGGGTTAATAAATTCTCCTAATTTCTGACCTGATCTGATTAAAGATCCAGGATTCACCATGGCATCTGTCAAAATACCGTCATAAGGAGCTCTTATGGTATATTTTGTTAGACGTACTTCCATGTTTTTTACATTGTAAAAAGTGGTGTAAATATTTCTACCTGAAATAAAGAACTTTTCCTTTTCAGAACTTATTTCGGGTAATTTTGGAGTTGGTTTATCAAAATCAAAATCTCTTAGATATTGTTCCCATTTCTCATACTCTTCAGGATAGTCTAAACGAATATCAGGCATGATAGAGGTAATAGAATTGTATAAATTACTTTTTTGGGCCTGTAAATTGGCATAGTGCTCTTCACTATTCATTTTTAGGATTACTTCCCCTTTACGGTAGGAATTTCCTGGTCTGAATTCTTTGCTACTAGGTTGTAATACACCCTGAACTTCAGAGAATATCTCAATTTTGTTTTTGGCAACCAGATTTCCATTCGCTGAAATTGTAATAGGAATTGTTCCGTTTTCTACCTTTTCAACAAAAACGGTCTTCACAATCTTCACCGGTGCTTTTTCTGGTTTTTTATTGAGGATGCCCATAACATTGACAAGCCAAAATGCCAATGCGATGATAATAAACCCTAGCGCTATATTAATATACTTTCTCATGTTATTTAGTGGTTAATTTTTGTTTTTAATTTTATGTTAGCTTGAATTATCTTTAGCGTATTCTGAACGATTTCCAAATCATTTTCTGGGATGCCTGCTTGAAGATCATCAATAATTGATAAAAAAAACGGATGTGCATGATCCCAGGTTTTTTTACCAAATTCAGTTAAAAAAATATGATTGATCCGCATATCAGTTTCGGAAACTTCTCTGTAAACAAGATCTTTCTTTTCCATCGTATGGATTAGTCTTGAAAGGGCCGTTTTTGAGCGGTTCGTAATAAAGGCGAGGTCATTCTGCTTTCTGCCATCTTCTTCTTTGAGATACTTCAACACGATAAACTGTTCTTTGGAAATATCAAAGCCATTAGCTTTCATTACATCGGCGATATAATAATCCATGAATTTGGCTGTTTTGCCAATCCATGGTATAAGGGTGATTTTGTCTTTTGTAGTTTTCGTCAATTCTTAAAATTTTGCCAAAAATACAAACAAAAACAAATTAGTTGCATATGCAACTATGTTAATTTTTTCACAAAAAGATTAAACAAACTGAGTAAGAGCGGCTTAAGAATTTAATTAAACAAAAAAAAATCCACCAATGCCTGGCACTGGTGGATTCTCATATTTTTAAAGGCTTATCGCTTATTCCGCTAAAGTTCTCATATAATTAACAACTAACCAAACATCTTCTTCGTCTGGTATTTTCTTTTCGTAGTTCGGCATGTCATTTCTTCCAATATAACTCTTGTAAAATAGAGCTCCATCCGATTGAGATTGAAATTCTGCCGTTGAGAAATCTCCTAAATCTCCTTCAACATCATCTGCCTTTTTACCATCTCCGTATCCTTGCTTTCCATGACAGGACTGACAGTGTTTACTATAGATCTGTTTACCGATATCGAGATCCACTGACGGGTCTGTAGGGTTCTTCATATTCTCGTATTTTTCTGGAACTACCCATTCATCCTGGTCAAAAGCCGAAAATGATAACATCACGACAGATAGTAATCCAAAAATCATAAAAAATTTAATTGCTTTCATGTGTTTAAAATTCTAAATAGTTAATAAAAGGTTGTTTAAGTTACTTATTTTTAGGGAATTATCAAACAATTCTTCCTAGTTTTTTTATTTTCCTTAGTTTCGAAATTGTATAGATGAAATTGGCCCAGACCCCAACTAGTAAAAGGGTTAATACCACATACATCCAAATTGGAGCAGCCTCCGTCCAGAGTTTGTTTTTTTCGGGTTCTTTTATGTCGTCAAACACACCCCAATTACTTTCCACCACTTGCGTTACAGTTCCATAGTCGTCATGATCATCTATGAAAGCATAAAGTTGAAAATCACCATTGATGTCTCCCGGAATATCATCAGGCATTTGAAACTCATAGCTTCCATCTTCTAAAGAAGCATCTTCAATCGGCATTTTGGATAACATTCCTCCAATAGAGAAGACCACATCCAGTTCTTCAACGGGCTCTGTAGTTCCGATGCTGTCTTTTGTTGATGCGCTTAATGATACAAATTGAGAACTATCTCTATTTATCAAATTTAAATCCAAGATGAGATCCTTCACTTCCAGGGATTTTTTTTGCTTTTTTAAAGAGGCAGTTTTCTCAAACAAGGCGATAAAATTGTAATATCCTTCGTCATCTTGAGATAAGGTCATGGTTTGGGGAATGGTGATAACAGCTTTACCGGAATTATCAGTCAGTGCCTTTGCAATAAGTAGGGTGGTGTCCTTTGTTTTATGGAAGAATTGAATAGGAGCTGCACTTATCGGAATACGATCTTTTCTATCTTTCTTATTCGTTGCCATATAAATGACTTCCAGCTGCCTGTTATTATCTATATCTTTAGCCGTACTAAAGGTAAATCTTATCCTGTAATTCGAAAGTTCAAATTCTTCTTGGCCCAAAACGGTCATTGAATGTCCAAATAAGAAGCCCAGTACAAGAAGAACTTTGATGATATTATGAAAGTTAGTTTTCATCTGATGTATCTTTAGATTTAGTATGTGTCATTCGTTTTTTCTTATTATTGGAAGCGGACCCTGTAATTTCTGAAACTGGTATGATCGGTACAAAGCGAACCAATAAGGTAAACATTAGACAGAATGCTGCCAGCCCTGCTGCACTAAGAGCCCATTCAATCCATGTGGCAGAATAATGAATAAATTCTGGTCTGGTATCCTGAATAGGAAGATAAGGCGTTTCAAGTGTTGGAATAACAATTAGATATCGATTCAACCAAAGCCCTAATACGGCTATTACAGCGGCAAAAGTGATAAAGTTGATCGTTCTAAATCGTTTGAAAAACAATATGATCACCGGAAGTAATACTCCAATATAGTTGGCGAAAATGAATTCCCAAAAATAATCACTAAATAAGGTGTCCAGTAAATGCATATCATTGGTCTTATGACTGAACCATCGCGGGAAGTATTCACTGAATGTAAAATAACCAAACAATAAGGCCAATACAAGAAGAACAACCCCTGCACCTAAAAAATGTACCTTTCTGATATAGTGTGCAAGATTAAAGTATTTTCTTACGGTATACATACAAATGATAATAACACCCACACCAGAGTATAATCCGGCGATAATAAAATAGGGAGCAAAAATAGAACTGTTCCAGCCCGGTTGCAGTGTCAAGCTAAAAATCCAGGCCAATACTGTATAGGCCGTGATGGCTAAGGCAATAATGATAGCCGACATGGTACGGGTTACTTTCTTCAAAATGGCCTTTTGCTCAGGAGTATCCTGATAATTCATGGCCAGAAAACGGTATGTTTTTTTTCTCCAGTTAGCGACCTCCAGTTTGTCATCGTCTCTCAAAATGGCAAAATCAGGTATAAAGGTTAAATAAAGATAAATAAAACAGGCGATCAGATCCGTAAGAATCGCGATGATATCCCAGGTAATCGGAGATTGAATACGCGGATATAAAAACAGGTAATGAAGTCGATCTAAACGACCTATGCACAGGAGAATAAAAATTGGTCCAATCATTAAGGACAGGACGGTAACAATTTCGACAATTCTAGAAACTGCGTTTTTCCAGGGTGTGTCGAAAAAATGGAGGATACCGGAAATAAAGGCTCCGGAATAGCTTATTCCAACAAAAAATATAAAATTTATGATATAAACACCCCAAACCACATTATCCCTCATGCCTGTTATCTCATGTCCTTTGATTACTTGCAGTACAAAAGCAACAATACCTACAAGTATCACTGCTACCAAACCAGCGATCCAAAGTTTTGATGAATTTGGTGTGCTCTCAAGAATTTTGATAAATTCCTTATCAATGATTCTTTTTTTTATGACATCTGCCATCGTAGATTAATTTTCAGCGTTAAATTTTTCCTTTTTTCTTTAGATCCTGAACATAAGGCACTTCTTTGTACCGCTCAATAACTTCTTCTTCCACATCAAAGCCTCTTTCTAGAGGGAATTGTCTATTCACGGCAGGTAGGTAATAAACATTGGGCTTTGTACCTAGATGCTCTAAATGTCTGTAACCACCTCTATCCTTAATTAATTGAGAGAATCGTACTGTTTCATCGCCATTGGTAACAATATCTTCATTCTTGTCTCCAAAATAGATGACACCCATCGGACAGGATTTGGCACAATAGGGTAACTCACCAGCTCTTAAAAGATCAGGGCAAAAATCACACTTCATGACGGTTCCTTCGGAAGCCGGCAATTGGGTTTCCGGAGAATAAGCCTGGTCTTTGTCCTTGAATTTTTCTTTATGACCCCAATTGAATTGTCGAGCAGAGTAGGGGCAACTGGTGACACAGAATTTACAGCCTATGCAACGTTCATTATCAATTAATACAATGTTGTCTTCACGCTTAAAGGTTGCGCCTGTTGGGCATACTGTAACACATGGAGGTTCTTCACAGTGAAAGCATGGTTTTGGAAACCAATAGGGCGATGCTTCATCATTGTCTTGAATGAGTTGAACTTTCATAAATTCTTCATGATAATCCAGATTATGACCCTTTTGACAAGCTTCAACACATTTTCGTGCATTTTTACATTTTGCCAGGTCAATGACCATGACAAATTTTCTATTAGGAATTCCTTTTCTTGATGCTGCAGGTGTCACATGTGCTTCCGGGTAATGATTGAGACTCTCCACAGGAATTTCAACTAATTTTCCATCAGGAGTAAGTACCTTGGTCATTTCTTTAGAAGTGGTTTCTTCAAGCGATGCTGCTTCCTCACCAAGATTTGTAATGATGGAGCCCGCAGCCACTGCTGAAACTCCTGACAGCAATCCCAGTTGCAGGAATTTCCTTCTATTATTCTCTTTTTTATTCTCTTTTTGATTTTTCATAAGGATGTTAATAGTAAAGAACTGCCAGACATAAATAGCATATTGTCTGGCAGTGATAAAAAATTAACCAAGCTAATTCTCGCTATTTAGAAATTATATATTCTCGTTATGTTAAACCCTAACAATATGTCTCCTGCAAAGAAGTCGTTCTTGTTCCACACATAATTTTCCTGAGGTAATATGCCCCAATAGTTGCTCACAAAAAGTTGAAAGGCATGACCTGAAGTTCCAAATTCAAAACCTAAACTCAAGCCCGGGTGGTTGCTGTATCGATTGCCGTCGTCAGAAAGGTCCATGTCAAACTGAGTAATGGGTTGACTATAATCAGCAATGATGGCTGTATTAGGTGTTATTTTATATCGACCTCCAAACGCAATGGCGATCCTGTCATTCGACATTCCTTCATATACCGCATTATAATGCGAGATACTTGGAGCAAATTGCAAGGAAAGTTTAGAATTAAACCTCTTTGCTAATATTAACTGATGAAAATATGAAAAGCGATCCTGTTGATAATTAATAGGAGGCTGCATGGTAGCAGTCTGCTTTCTTCCATCATAGGCAACATTTCCAAAATAAGTCAAACTAACGGGCATTTTCCCGGATCGGGTTTGTCTTAGAATGGCAACTTTGGCATTAAGATCTGTATATCTTTTATGTTTTTGAAGACCCAAACCTAAGGTCACTCTTTCATGAACACCATAGGTTCCTCCAAATCGAATATTGGCATCACCCCAGATTCCTCCCAGGTCATCAAAATCCCTAATGATTCCAAACCGGTGTTCCATTTGAACCTCCAGGGCATTCTTGTTATTCACAACGTTGGTAGGGTTGTCTACGATGTAAGAGCTTTCAAAAGCTGGTCTTTCCAATTTTTCCTTAGGTTTGACCACAGTGTCTTGAGCCTTTTCATTACTGTCTTGCGCGAATGACACAAAGGGAGCAGTAAAAAGAACAATTAGTATATATATATAATTTTTCATGTCTATGTTCTTTAGGGTTAATTATCTAGAGCACCTTGGTCAATCCAAGCTTTCACTAAATCAGTTTGTCCGCTAGGCCATTTGCTCGTAGCTGTTGGCATAGGCGCAATACCAGGAGCATGAATTAAGGATAAATAAAGTATGCTGTTTTCTGAATCACCTGCTACTACAAAACCATTTAACAGGCTATTATAGGAATTGGCCGGTCGTAAATCTGGGGGTGTATTTCCTTGATGACAGGATACACATTCGCCTTCCCACAAAGGCATAATATCCTGCTCATAAGAAACTACATCTGGTATTTCAACTACTGTTTCAGGAAATTCATCATAATAACAGGAAGTGAGAAATAAGCCCATAGCAATCAATGTCAGTATTTTTGTTAAATTTTTCATGTTCGAAATTTTATATGGAACTTTTATATTTTATTTAAAGAATGCAGATGATCTCATCTGCATTCTTTAATAAATACCATTTAATTAGCTGACAGGGCTTCGATTGAATTCTTTACAAGTGCCTTGGCGTAGTTAGGGTTATGGACACCATTACTATGGTCATAGTACATCATACGGTAGTTCCAGAGCGCCGAGGCCTCAGATACAGGGTACTCGCCAGGAACAGGGCTTCCTTCAGGAGTTAGAAGACCTTTGTCAACTAAAAGATCTTTCAAAGTTGCAACGTCCTCTGCAAATCCGGCTACTTCCGTAGGAACGCCATTCGTATGACATGTTGTACAAGAAGTCTCTGTCCAGTTCCAGGAGTGTTTACCTATGTTAAGATCAATGGATTCACCCATATGGCAAGAAGTACAACTAGATCCTGATCTGTGTGCTGCTGACGTTGGTGCGTCGTAAGGCAATGATCCTGCAATCTCTGCTCCCTGTATTCCTTCAAGTAGGGTAGATTGAGCTCCGTAATGAGGTCCAAAGCGACCGCCTACATTTACATTTCCATTTTCCAATAAGGAATCTTCAAATTTTGATCTAGGCTGGTGACAACTTGCACAAGTATGACTTGACGCATCTTCTGCTCCATAATCTATAGTATAAGAGGCATCGGCAATGAGCTCTATTGGTGCTATAAATCTTAGTGCATAGTCAAAACCATCATTTTCAAAATCGAAAGTCGAGTGTTTGCTATGACAAGTTGTACACGTGATTGTTTGAGTTCCTGGATAAACAGGAGCGCTGCCTACCATAGGAATACCGGTTTCTGCCCAGTCAATATATCCATCGCTGGTATGGCACGCTGTACATGCGCTGGCCAATCCACCTGGGAACCCTCTGTTCGCATATTGAGAAAGAGGTCCATCACCATGATCCATATTCTCATTATAATGTCCTGAGAATAAATAGGAGGCATGAACTTCTTCTGTTGTTGACACGTTATGACAGGCGGCACATTCAGCGGTTCCGCTTACCCCGTCTACCCCATCTACTCCATCTATTCCATCCTCACCGGCTGGCCCAGGTATAGGGTCTGTTGTACACTGGACAAGTAATAAACTTGTCGATACGATAAAAAAGAGACTTATAAGCTTGATAATTTTCATGGTATTTGAAATTTACGTGTTAAAAAACTGTTAAGTAAAATTAAGATGATGTTGCAATGATTTCAATGACAATTATCATGTTTTAAAAATTTTAAAACACACATTATGAGTATTTTAGGTTTGCATAATGACATTTATCATACTTTGTAAGTAACATTGATTACATTTTTATTCTGAAAATTGAATGTATTTTTTTAATCTTATTTCTATTCAGTTGAAATGCTTGCTATATTCAAGGATTAGGATAAATATTAAGGGAATTTTAGTAACTTTGTCACTTATATCAATCAATTATTTTTGAATGAAAAAAGTTGCTAATTTCTTTTTCTCGACCCGTCTTACTGCCGTTTTATTTTTACTTTTTGCTGCCGCCATGGCCATCTCTACTTTTATAGAGAATGACTATGGAACTCAAACAGCAAAGGCCCTTGTCTATAATGCCTGGTGGTTTGAGTTGATCATGCTCATATTCATGATCAATTTTATTGGAAATATTAAAAAATATGAACTATTAGAACGTAAAAAGTATTCTGTTCTCATGTTTCATTTATCTTTTATTCTGATCATTTTAGGGGCTGGAATTACGCGCTATATCAGTTATGAAGGGATCATGCCTATCTATGAAGGAGAAACAACGAATAAAATGTTATCAGACAAAGCATATGTGGATGTACATATTGATGATGATAAGGAGCAAAAAGCACCTTTGTACAAACACTACCTATTTGCGTCGACCTATGGAAACAGCAGTAACTTTATTTATAATACTTCGAAGTTTCTGAATTGGATCAGAGGTGGAAATGAATTTTCGATTAAAACAGATTTTAAAGACAAACCCATAGAGATCAACTATGTGGATTATATTCCAAATGCTTTTGAAGAGTTTCAGACAGCTGATAATGGCGTTCCCTATTTAAAAATTGTTGAATCCGGTGGTGGTGGAAGGCACGACCATTATATTAGGGCAGGTCAGACCATTAATATGCACAATACGTTGTTTTCTTTTGAAAATCCAACGCAGGGAGCGATTAATATTTTTACCCAGAATGATACCTTAAGAATAAGCTCGCCGTTTGAAGGCAGTTATATGATCATGGCCAGCCAGACACAAGGAGAAGTTGTCAAAGATTCAGTACAGGTATTTAATCTTAGATCACTATATCAGATAGGAAATAGTCAATTTGTGATTCCGTTGCCAGCCGTAAAAGGGGAGATGAAATTGACTTCGGGTGACAAAGATGAGCACCCAAGTGACATGCTTGAGGTTGAAGTCGTCACAGAAAACACCAAGCAAAGAATCAAATTATTTGGGAATGCCTTAAGTGTATCACCTCCAAAGGTGTTTACTCAGGATGGCCTGAATTTTAGATTAAATTATGGTTCCAAACAATTTCAGGTTCCATTTTCAGTGAAATTAAGGGATTTTCAATTGGAACGTTATCCTGGTTCTATGAGTCCAAAATCCTATGCCAGTGAGATTACGGTCATAGACGGGGAAGAGGTTTTTGATTTTAAAATTTTTATGAATCATGTTTTGGATCATAAAGGCTATCGATTTTTTCAATCCAGTTATAATGATCAGGGAGAGGTGGAACAAACTTTTTTATCAGTAAACTATGACCAGGCAGGTACATGGACTTCCTATGTTGGTTATTTTTTCTTGTTTTTAGGCTTGATCTTGACCCTGTTTGAGAAAGGGACTCGGTTTGCATCATTGAAAAAGAGTTTAAAAAAACTCAAGAAAAAGAAGGGTAAATTGGTCATGATGCTTATGCTGTTTTCCGGACTTGCTTTTGGACAATCAGATCATGCCTCTCATGCAACACACGATCAGCAATACAAAACCATTGATTCAGTTATTGCGGCACAAACTGCGGAAAAGGGTCATGCCAAGGAGTTTGGTAAATTGGTTATTCAAGATGCGGGAGGACGTATGAAGCCCGTAAATACTTTTGCATCAGAACTTCTGAGAAAAGTAAGTAAAAAAGATACCTATGAAAACATGGATGCCAATCAAGTGGTTGTTTCCATGCTTACCAATCCCAGAGCCTGGTATTTTGTTCCTTTTATATATGTGAAAAGGGAAAATACCAAAGTAAGAGATCTTATTGGGATTCCGCACGATCAGAAATATGCCAGATTCTCCGATCTGTTTACTGAAAAAGGTGAGTATAAGCTTACCGAAGAGGTCTCTGCGGCTCATAAAAAGAAAATTAAAACCAAATACGAAGAGAGTATTTTAAATATTGACGGCAGGGCCAATTTATTGTTTGGAGCGCTAGGAGGTTCTATTTTTAAGTTCTTCCCATTGCCAAATAGTGAAAACAACAAATGGTATTCCTTTGTTGAAGTAAGGCATTCTGGATTTACAGGAGAAGACTCCTTATATGTTGGTAATATTTTGCCTTTGTATGCAGGAGAAGTTGCTGCGGCAACAACATCCGGAAACTACAGCCAGGCCAATGAATATTTGGAAAGCATTCATAAATTTCAACGTAAATATGGTGCAGAGGTAATGCCTACTCAGCGAAAGGTGGACCTTGAACTTTTTTATAACGAGTATGATATTTTTAAATCTTTGTATACGTATTATATGCTTGCCAGTTTATTGATGTTTATTGTTGTAATTGTCAACATATTTAATGATAATAAACTAATCCGGACACTGGTAAAGGTATGTACAGGTATTGTTCTTTTACTATTTGCCTACCATACCGTTGGTCTTGGAATCAGATGGTATATCTCTGGACATGCTCCTTGGAGTAATGGCTATGAATCAATGATCTACATTTCCTGGGCGACCATGCTTTTTGGAATCATCTTTGGTAAAAGATCTCCGCTGACTTTGGCTGCAACCACTTTTGTGACTTCAATGTTATTAATGGTGGCTCATTGGAACTGGATGGATCCATCTATTGGAAATTTAGTGCCTGTTCTTGATTCTTATTGGTTGATGGTTCATGTGGCGATTATTGTTGCCAGTTACGGTCCTTTTACCATTGGAATGGTATTGGGAATGCTTGCCTTGATCCTTTATATTTTCACAACCAAGAAGAATAAGAAGAAAATGAAATTGGCCATCAATGAGATCACTGCTATTAATGAGATGTCTTTGACCATTGGCTTGGTTTTATTAGTAATTGGAAACTTCTTGGGTGGTATCTGGGCCAATGAAAGCTGGGGTAGATATTGGGGTTGGGACCCGAAAGAAACCTGGGCCCTTATAAGTATTATGATCTATTCGTTTGTACTTCATATGAGAATTATTCCAGGCTTAAAAAGTAAATTTACCTTTAATATGGCAGCTGTATTTGCCTTTGCATCCATACTAATGACTTATTTAGGTGTAAATCATTTACTGTCAGGATTACATTCTTATGCAGCGGGTGAATCAGCAGCAGTTCCAAACCAGATTTGGGGATGGCTCGGCCTGTCGGTTATTTTAAGTATATTAGCTTACTTTAAGTTTAAAAAATATTTCAAAAAGAAAATTAGAAAGTAATATGAAGCAATTGATCATGTTCTTGAGTTTGTTCTTAGTATTCGCAAGCTGTAAAAAGGATAAAACAGAGGTTACTAAATTGGAAGCAGCTGTCATCGAGACGAAAGCTCAGGAAGGAGAAGTGATTTATCAATTTCAGGTTACTGATTTATATGGTGATGATTTTAATTTTTCTGAGTTGAAAGGGAAAAAAATCATGGTTGTAAATACGGCCTCAGAATGTGGTTTGACCCCTCAATATGAAGGTTTGCAAAAACTATATGAATCCTATAAGGATAAAAACTTTGTGATTGTCGGATTTCCGGCCAATAACTTTGGTGGACAGGAGCCGGGTTCTGACCAGCAAATTGCTGCATTTTGTAAAGAAAATTATGGAGTAAGTTTTCCAATGATGTCGAAAATATCGGTGAAAGGATCAGATATGCATGAAGTGTATCATTTTTTAACCGAAAAAGAAAAGAACGGACTTCAGGATTCTGAGGTGGCGTGGAATTTCCAAAAATACTTATTAAATGAGCAAGGTGAACTTGAAAAGGTGATTTCGCCTAATACCTTGCCAACTGATGCTGAAATCGTAAACTGGATTGAAGCAAACTAATACAGTAATTTCAATTTCCCCAATGACAAACACCTCCCTTCTTTAGGAGGTGTTTTTTTATCCCTATTATTTGTGCAGGAGCAATAAACCTATTAGTTTCGTACGTACCGGGTACTGCATATAATGTGCCTGAAAGTAACTATTTAAAATTCTGATTATCAATTTTATAAATGTCATATTACCCATACCGCTGCAAAAACTGTTTACCTATCGTATTACAGCAGCGGAAGCTGATTTTATAAAAATTGGATCGAGAGTTGCCGTTCCTTTTGGGAAGTCAAAAATATATACGGCCATTGTATTTGAGCTGCATTCAGAGCAGCCAACGGCCTATGAGGCCAAGGATATTTTTCAAATTCTCGATGAGTTCCCGATTGTCACGGGTCCACAGTTAAAACACTGGCAATGGATCTCTTCCTATTATATGTGTTCTTTGGGAGATGTTTTGCGGGCGTCATTACCTAAAGCATTTTTATTGGAAAGTGAAACCCTTGTCCTTAAGAATGCTGCATTCGATCAGGTTTCCATTTTAAATGATGATGAATATTTGATTTGGGAAGCGTTGGAACATCAAAGCAAATTAAAGATTCAGGATATTGGTAAAATTCTTGATCGAAAAGGAGTGTTGACCGTTGTGAACAGCCTGCTTTCTAAAGAGGTCATCGAAGTAAAAGAAGAAATTTATGAACAGTACAAACCCAAATTTGTAAAATATCTGGACCTGCATCCCACCCATCAAACAGATGATCAATTGCATCAATTGCTGGATAATTTGAGCAAAGCTCCTAAACAGAGAGAGGCATTGTTATTATTTTTCCAGTTAAAGCAAGGGAATGATGCGCCTGTATTGCGCAAGAAGCTTTTGGACAAAGGAATTAGTGCGGCTGTGATAAAAGCCTTGGTGGAAAAACAAGTATTCGAGCAAAGTGAAATCAGGGAAGACAGGGTGTCATTTGATACTGAAATCAAAATGATTCATGAACTCAATGAGTATCAGGCAAAAGCTTTGTCGGGTATTAAAGCCGCTTTTGATGAAAAGGAAGTGTGTTTGTTGCATGGTGTTACCTCAAGCGGTAAGACCGAAATTTATTCTCATTTAATTGCGGAAACCTTGGAACAAGGCAGACAGGTTTTGTACTTATTACCTGAAATTGCCTTAACAACACATATAATTAGCAGGTTACAACATTTTTTTGGAGATAAGATTGCCGTTTTTCATTCGAGGTATTCGGTAGATGAGAGGGTAGAAGTATGGAACAATCTGGTCAATCGATCGGAAAAAGCCCAGATTGTTTTAGGAGCGAGGTCTTCCATTCTCTTGCCATTTACAGATCTTGGATTGATTATTGTAGATGAAGAGCATGAAACTTCCTTTAAGCAATTTGAGCCATCTCCAAGATACCATGCGAGGGATGCAGCTATTATGTTGGGTCATTTACACAGAGCAAAAGTATTGCTGGGCAGTGCGACACCTTCAGTTGAAACCTATCACAATGCCAAGCAACAGAAATATGGGTATGTAGCACTCAACCGAAGGTATAAAGACGTGCAGTTGCCCGAAATCGAATTGGTTGATATCAAAGAGAAGCATCGGAAAAAGCGTATGAAGGGGCATTTTTCAGATCGATTGTTGCTCTTGATAGAAGATGCCCTGGCAGAAAAGGAACAGGTGATTCTCTTTCAAAACAGACGCGGTTTTTCACCAATCGTAGAATGCAGTACTTGTGGCGTGGCACCTCAATGTCCAAATTGTGATGTGAGTCTGACTTTTCACAAATTCAATAATGAGTTGAAATGTCATTATTGCGGACATCATCAGGCCTTGCCCAAGACCTGTCCTGCCTGTGAGAATCCAACCCTTGATTCAAAAGGGTTTGGTACAGAGCAAATAGAACTTGAGTTGAAGGAGTTATATCCTGAAACCAAAGTTGCCAGGATGGATTTGGATACCACAAGAGGTAAATATGGCTATCAAAAACTATTGCGCTCATTTCACGATCAGGAAATTGATATTTTGGTAGGTACTCAAATGCTGACGAAAGGCCTGGATTTTAAAAATGTTAGCTTGGTCGGGGTGCTGAATGCGGATAATTTATTGAATTTTCCCGATTTCAGAGCTCATGAACGAACCTATCAGTTAATGGTACAAGTTTCCGGAAGGGCAGGGCGTGACGAAAAAAGAGGCAAAGTGGCCATACAGAGTTTTAATCCATACCACCAGATATTACAGCAGGTTACAACCCATGATTATGACACTATGTTTAAGGATCAATTAAATGAGCGTCATCAATTTCTATATCCTCCCTTGGTTAGGTTAGTGAGAATCGTTTTAAAGCATAAGGATTTTATTAAAGTTGAAGGAGCTGCCAACTGGATGGGCAGATCGTTGGTCAATAGTTTTGGCGACAGGGTGCTAGGACCCACAAGTCCTTCCATAGGCAGGATCAGAAATAAGTATATCAAATCAATATTGATAAAGCTTCCTGAAAAGATTTCATTGAATCAGTCAAAAGGGCAGATTCAAAAAATAAAGGATTCCTTTATGTCAATCCCAGATTACAGGTCTGTTCAGGTCATTATTGATGTAGATTGTTATTGATGGTCTTTCCATTGTTTTCGAAGGTCTGAGGAGACCATGCCACTGCCATCATGCTTCCATCCCGGAGGTTTGTAAAAATATTTTAATTTGTTCACTAAGGTTGTCTTGGATGAAATGGCGTCTTTAAACATCAGATACCACTCAGTAAAAGCAATTTTTACAGGATTGTAGGTGTCAATATTTTTAACAAGTCCGTACACAGGTTTTTCTACCTCGGGTTCAAAAGTACCGAACATTTTATCCCAGATGATTAAGATCCCTGCATGGTTTCTATCCAAATACTGCGGATTTGTTGCATGATGTACCCTGTGATGGGAAGGTGTATTGAAAACGGCTTCAAACCACTTTGGTAATTTCTGTATCAATTCAGTGTGAATCCAATACTGGTATAATAAACTAATAGACATTTGTGCCAGGATCATGGCAGGATGAAACCCCAGAAGCGCCATGGGAACCCAAAAAATAAAAGAGGTAAAACTTCCTGACCAGGTTTGTCGTAAGGCCGTGCTTAAATTATACCTTTTGGATGAGTGGTGCACCACATGTGAAGCCCAGAAGAACCGATTCTCGTGGCTGATCCTATGGAACCAGTAATAACAAAAGTCATCGGCGAAGAATACGAGCAACCATGCCCACCATGTAAAGGGTATGGTGAAAAATCGCCATGTCATATACATATAGGTTAAAGCAGAAAGCACCATTGCTTTGGCCAATAAGCCAATAAAAACATTTCCCAGGCCCATACTGATAGAGGCTGCAGCGTCCTTAAAGGTATAAGAGGCCATTTGTTTTCTACTGGTCAGCACTATTTCAATCACCAAGGTGATTATGAAAAATGGAATTGCATAATGAATGATGTTCGGAATTTCCGGAATGTTGATACCTAGATCCATTTTATTATTTAGAGTTCAATTTTACAATAATTAAAATCAATAACAAAATTACAGTATAAATTCACTCAGAGTATATTTGAACTGACCGTTTTACCTTTAAGAGGCTGAGAATTTAGATTATCGGCAGAAATCATCATCATTCAGCGAGGCTACTGTGATCGTTTGGCATAAAAAAACCCGCTCTATTGAGCGGGTTTCTATCATTTTAGGTTGTGAAATACCTTAAGGAAGCTTACTTTTCAGCAACTACTTCAAAAGGAAGATCAACAATAACATCTCTGTGAAGTCTCACAGAAGCGTTGTATTTTCCTAATCTCTTTACAAGACCACCAGCGATGGTAATGTATTTTTTCTCTAATTCCTGACCTTCAGCAGCGATAGCTTCAGCTACATTTGCGTTACTGATCGATCCGAATAATTTATCTCCTTCACCTGTTTTAGCAGTGATTTTCAATTCTAAAGCTTTTAGTACTTCAGCAGCTTTGTTAGCCTCTTTTACTATATTTTGCTCTTTATAAGCTCTTTGCTTTAATGTTTCAGCCAATACTTTCTTTGCAGATGCAGTAGCTAATACAGCTTGTCCCTGAGGGATTAGGTAGTTACGTCCATAACCATTTTTTACAGTCACAACGTCATCTTTAAACCCTAGGTTAGCTACGTCTTGTTTTAATATCAATTCCATACTATCCGGTTTATTATTTTAACATATCACCTACATATGGCATTAATGCCAAATGACGCGCTCTTTTAATTGCCTGAGAAACTTTACGTTGGTATTTCAACGAAGTTCCGGTTAACCTACGAGGTAAAATTTTACCTTGTTCGTTTACTAAGTACATCAAAAAGTCAGCATCCTTGTAATCAATATATTTGATACCGTTTTTCTTAAAACGACAATACTTAACTTTTACTTTAGTATCTATCTCTAAAGGAGTAAGATATCTGATCTCTCCTTTACTTCCGCCTTTTGCTTGTTGTTCTAATGTTGCCATTATTTTTTAGCCTTACTTGGTTTAACTCTATCTTTTCTTTTCTCAGCCCAGGCAGCAGCGTGCTTATCTAACTTTACAGTTAAATACCTCATGATGCTGTCATCTCTTCTGAATTCTAATTCGTACGCAGAGATTGCTTCTCCAGGACATTTGAATTCGAATAAATGATAAAATCCGGTTTTTTTCTTTTGGATTGGATAGGCAAGTTTTTTCAAGCCCCAATCTTCTTTCCAAATCATTTCGGCACCTTTAGAAACCAAGTAGTCTTCAAACTTCTTTACTGTTTCCTTTACCTGTGTATCAGATAAAACGGGATTCAAAATGAAAACAGTTTCGTAATGATTCATAATAA
>NZ_JBPCUJ010000150.1:0-19921 GCF_051011215.1 Lutimonas sp. | reverse complement strand
ATTTATCGGGATTCTGATTGATGTGGGCAATGAGGGATTCGAACCCCCGACCCCCTCGGTGTAAACGAGGTGCTCTGAACCAACTGAGCTAATTGCCCTAAGCGGATGCAAATATAATTTAGTTTTTAATACTGGCAAACATTTCTTCTATAATTTTTGGACTTTTGTTTAGATTAAATATTCCTACTTTGACAAGGAAGGAATATTTTTATAAAAAGAGGTGCTTTGACTTTCTATAGCGCTAAAAATGGAAGCTAAAAATTTCTTTCTGTCGGCCTCCTCGGGATACATATCTGAGATAAGTGCATTCGCTTCATACTGAGATAATTCAGCATCAGAAAACGAATCTAACACAAACATTTCAACAAACTCCCTACTATCATCACCCCAAAAATGGCTAAAAGGATAATAGGCCTGAATTTTTGAATTATTGTCAATCACTTCTTCCACATACTTATTATAATTCTCGTATGAATTTTCATCTTCAGTGTCTGACAGAATATTGGTTTTAATCATAAAAACATAGGGTACATTCTGTCCTGGCAATCTATCAAGATCTTTAGCATTGTCTGCTGTTAAAAAGATCTCATCACTATGCTTGCTTTTATAAAAGCTATTTTGCTTTTCAAAAAAAGCATTTCGTTCTACTTCATCCGGCCACGCCTCTTCTATTAATTCTTTCCTTCTTTCATTTACTTTGATGATATCCTCCCAGGAATGAATCACATTGATCACTTTTATCTCACCAAACTGTGGCGCAAAATAACTCATGAGAACTTCATGTGAGGTCAATAGGTCAATTTTGCTGGTTACTTTTTCAAAATATTCCTCTTCAATGGCAAGCCATTCTTCAAAATCAAAACCATCAGCCCCTTGTAAGGTTGTCACAGTTAAGAAAATGGGCCTGTTAGCATCTTCTGTATCTTGTGCATTCAGCTCATTGATAGTAAAAAGGAAAAACAGAACAATCGAACAAAAGCCTACTCTATATTTCATAAGAATGAATTAAAAAATGAACAACAAATTTAAGCGTTTTTGACCAAAAACTATAATTCTAATTCAGCTACTACGAAAGTACTTCCACCTACATAGATCAAATCATCAGAATTTGCATTTGAGATTGCTTTGTTATAAGCCTCAGAAACTGACCTGAAGACTGTTCCTTTCAATCCTTGAAGTAAGGCTTCTTTCTGCAAAATTTCGGCATCCAGGCCTCTGGGAATCGCTGGTCTGCAAAAATAATAAGCCGCTTTTTTAGGCAACAATGATAGAACACCCTGTAATTCTTTATCATTAACCATTCCTAAAACGACATGCAGATTTTCATAATTTTCTTTTTCCAATTGTTTCATTACAAGCGACAAGCCTTCCTTATTATGTGCTGTATCGCAGACCACCTTCGGTTTGTCTCGTAAAACCTGCCAGCGACCCTTCAATCCTGTATTTGAGACGACATGCATAAGCCCTTTAGAAATATTCTCAGACGTTACTTTGACCACCGTTTGATCGAGTAACTTGATGGCCTGTGCAGCTGTTTTCGCATTTTTTAACTGATATTCCCCTAAAAGATCCGTAGCTACATCCGATGAAACAGTCGTTTCTGCCAGGGACAATGGTGAATTTTTCTCTTCGGCAATCTTTTTAAATACAGGCATCACTTCAGCCTGATATTCACCAATAATAACAGGAGTATTTTTTTTAATGATTCCTGCTTTTTCAAAAGCTATTTCAGCCAGGGTTTCTCCTAAAAACTGTGTATGATCCAGTCCAATATTTGTAATGACAGAAACCAACGGGTTAATCACATTCGTCGAATCCAACCTTCCACCTAGCCCCACCTCTATAACTGCAATATCTACCTTGTTAACAGCAAAATAATCAAAGGCAAGTCCCACAGTTAATTCAAAGAAAGAGAGTCCTTGTCTTTCTAAAAAATCTTTTTCATTTCCGATAAAATCAACTACTGCCTGTCTTTCTATTTCCTCACCATTGATACGAATTCGTTCTCTAAAATCTTTTAAATGAGGAGAGGTATATAATCCTACCTTGTAGCCTGCTTCCTGTAAAATAGAAGATATCATATGACTCGTTGAGCCTTTGCCATTGGTGCCGGCAACATGAATACTCGGGAATTTTTCCTGTGGGTTATTCAGTCTTTCACAAAAGGCCAGAATATTGGTAAGATCTTTCTTAAAAGCGGTGCTGCCTTGTCTTTGATACATAGGCAATCTTGAAAACATCCACTCTAAAGTTTCCTGGTACGTCACACTTATTCTGATAAGGAGAAGTTATAAATAATCGCCCCCACCTGTTTCGCCGGCGCTTTACTATCAGCATTGAACTTTGTTTTTAATGCAGCTTCTTTCGCTTCGGTAAGTAAACATGAAGCTGAATTCGTTGTCCCTTTGGCACCGGGAACAGCAGACACAACCCTCCCGGACTGATCTACACTTATAGTAACAACAACCTTTCCCTCTTCATTACAAGGGTAATCAGGTTTCGGTTTGTTCAGGGCATTTCTATTACTCAGTCTGTAATTACCCCCACTTCCATCTCCGCCAATACCGTAATAACCACTGGCATTAGGATCACCGGTAACCTTTCCTTTGTCTCCGGCCTGATTGTCATTTCCTTCCCCTCCTTCAGCTTTTCCATTACTATCGCTAAAACCACCCATAATGGCATCTGCATTCTTTCGTTTCGCTTCTTCTTCTTTACTTTTACGTTCAATTTCAGCCAGACGTTTGGCTTCGGCCTCTCTCGCTGCAGCTGCTTTTCGTTCTGCTGCCGCCTTTCTCTCCACCTCGGCTTTCCTCTCTGCTTCGGCCTCTCTTTCAGCCTCTTTCTCAGCTTCTTCGATTTCTCTTTTTCTTTCTTCTTCTCTTTTTTTAATCGCTATTGCCTCATCATTATTTTGTGTAATCACTTCTTCCGCTACTTCTTCAGGCGCAGCTTGCGGCTCTGCCGATGCTTCCATTACCTCCTCTTGCACCTCTTCAACGGCTTGTTCCTCAGGCTCAATTTCTGAAGCTGCTTCAGCCGCCGGTTTTAAGGCCTCTGTTGGCTGTCTGTTTCCACTTCCCACATCTGAGGTTCCAAAATTGACTGCAATACCATATTCTTTAGGCGGATCAAAATAGGTCAGGCCAAATACAAACATCAATAACAACAAAATAACTGCAACGATCGAAGTCATTACAGCAGATTTTCGTTTATGTGAAGTATCTAAAAGAGCCATGATGGTCTATTTGGGTCGTACAGCCAGCACCACTTTTATTTTGTTCCGATTTGCAATATCCAGCACTTTTACAGCCTTTTCAATAGGCACGCCTTCCTCTGCTCTTAAAACAATTGTGGGTTGATCACTTTCCTGTAACTTGTCTAATAAATATTGTTCTACTTCGCCTTCCTTTACCTTCTTTTTATCAATATAATAGTCCAGTTTTTTGGTAATGCTAACAGCGGTTGATTTGTTGTTCTCAGTTTTCCCCTGTGCCTTGGGCAGAATAATATCCAAAGCATTAACCGTAACCAAAGTCGATGTCAACATGAAAAATATCAATAACAAAAAAACAATATCCGTCATCGACGACATATTGAAATTTGGATTGATCTTATTTCTTCCTCTAATGTTCATTGCTGCTGAAGTTTGTTTAAACCGGTTCGTTCAAAAGGTCTAAGAATTCCAGAGAATTCGCCTCCATTTGATAGACTACTTTATTGGTCCTGACGATCAAGTGATTATAAGCGATATACGTGATAATCCCCACAATCAATCCGGCCACAGTCGTTGTCATCGCGGTATACAAGCCATCACTCAACATTTTGATATCTATCTGTCCTCCAGAATTCGCTATTTCGTGAATTGCAACGATCATACCTATTACGGTACCCAGAAATCCAATCATAGGGGCCGCACCTGCAATGGTAGCCAGCACACTTACATTTCTTTCAAGTTTGTACACTTCAAGCTTCCCTGCATTTTCAATAGCTGTATTGATATCATCCAAAGGTTTTCCAATACGTGAAATACCCTTTTCAATCAATCGAGCAACTGGTGATTTATTGTTTTGACTAAGAATCTTTGCAGCTTCAACATTGCCGCTTTGAATGTTATCCCTGATCTGATTCATGTAATTCTTATCGATCTTGGTCGCTGCTTTGATCGCTAAAAAGCGTTCGAAATAAATGTATAATCCGATCAATAAAAGCACGAAAAGAATGGCAATTATGATCTGACCTCCCAAACCACCTTCCATGATCAAATTAAAAATTGACAAGGTCTTTTCTTCGGAGATAACTTCTTCTAGATTTTCAGGCGTAGTTTCGGGATCCTGAAGTAAAAATAATGACATATTCCTGAATTAATGAGTATTAAATCGTAACGATACAAACCTAGCTAAATTGCATCAGAAATGTGAAAGTTTCCTTAAAATTTTAAATAAAGGATCGAAGGAACATAAATGCTACAGAACCAACTAAAAATCCTACAAATGCCAGCCAGGAAATTTTCTTTAAATACCAGAAAAAATTGATTTTTTCCATTCCCATGGCAACAACACCAGCAGCAGATCCAATGATCAACATACTACCTCCGGTTCCGGCTGCAAAAGCAATAAAATGCCATAAGGGACTATCGACAGGGTCAGAAAACATACCAATACTCGCTGCCACCAACGGTACATTGTCTATAATCGCCGAGGCCACTCCCATCAGCATCACCACCAAATCCGAAACATTATATCCGTCAATTTTAGGTTCTGTCCCCAACATAGGCACTGTTTCATTCATGGCATTGGCAAAATTAAACAGGATTCCCAAAGATTCAAGGGCAGCAACTGCCATTAAAATACCTAAGAAAAATAAGATACTCGGAAGTTCTATCCCCGATAATGCACTATGCACTGGACTATGATGGCCTGCCTCGTCTGAGTCTGTATCTACACTGGTCAATGAAATCCTTGCATTCGAATAGATTTCTGCGAAAATCGCAACGACGGCCAATGATAACATCATCCCCACATATGGAGGTAAACCAGTTACCGTTTTAAAAATCGGCACAAAGACGATCGCACTCAGACCAAGATATAGCATGATCTTGGAGTACTCATCTGCCTTTTCCTCTTCACCATCCTCTACTGGTTCAATTTCTCCCTGAAAAGCAGGCAATCTAGAGGCAAGTAAAGCCGGAATAGCCATACATAACAGGGATGGAATGAATAAGTATTTGATAAGATTGACAGTGGTAACTTTGTCACTAATCCATAACATGGTTGTTGTCACATCACCAATTGGTGACCAGGCTCCTCCTGCATTTGCAGCTACAATAATCAAACCTGCAAACCACAACCTGTCTTCTTTTTTTTGAATAATCTTTCTCAGAATCGTTATGAGAACAATTGTTGCAGTTAAATTATCAATAATTGCCGATAGGATAAATGCCAAAATAGAAAAAATCCATAGCAGTTTCTTCTTAGAATTCGTTTGCACAAACCCTTTAATTGCAGAGAAACCGTTGAAATAATCAATAATTTCTACAATGGTCATAGCTCCGATAAGGAAAATTAAAATTTCCGCCGTTTTACCCAAATGATGTAGTAGTATTTCATCTAAATGGGTTGGTTCAAGCCTTAAAAGTTCTGTATTAACCTCGAACACTTCAAGATGCCCTAAAGAAATAAGCGCCCAACTCACCGCCATCATCCCAAGCGCCGGTATCAGTTTATCTATTTTTAAATTATGTTCTAAGGTAATTGCGAGATATCCTAATACGAAAACGATTATGACCAGTGATTCCATTTATTTCAATTTTAAGTGCTAAATATAATAATTTATCATATTCTACAAGAATTAAAATTCAAGAAAGATTGTCAAAATTTCTGAACCCATGCAGTGCTAAGAATTATAAATCGAAGTCAGAGAAGTTGAAGATCCAGCCAAAATTATATCAATTGCTGTAGCGCAATCTCAAAAGCTGTTCTACAAATATTGGTGTCATAGGGATGTAAATGATGTGTCTTTTCAAGAGCTTGCCGGATGGTATTTGAGGTGTCCTCAAAAATAGAGTGATCACTCATTGGAAGTTCAACCTTACTCTCCATCAAATAAGCAAACAATCGCGCAATACCGCAGTTAGAAATAAAATCAGGCAGCAAACTCACCTGTTGATCTGTATATTCCATTATCGATCCAAAAAAGATCTCAGGATCTGCAAAAGGCACGTTGGCTCCTGGAGAAATGACTTTTAGTCCCGAACCTATCATCTCTTCAACCTGATCCTTTGTGACCAGTCTTGAAGCAGCTGCCGGAATAAAAATCTCGGCAGGTACCGACCATATTTTTTTATTGATCTCATCAAAAGGCATCATATCTTCAGCCACAAGCATATTCCCGCGCTTGTTTAAAAACATCGTACGGATTTCCTCCATATCATAACCTTCCTCATTAATCACGCCGCCCACCCGATCAATAATTCCCACAACTTTGGCACCAAGTTGGGTCAAATAATAAGCGGCAGCGGATCCGACATTTCCAAATCCTTGAACAATGGCTCTTTTACCATTTATATCGCCACCATAAATATCATAATAATGCTTTACAGCCTTGGCAACACCAAAACCTGTTAACATATCTGCAATGGTATATTTTTTGGATAAATCTGGAGAATAATGCTGATCTTCTATCACTTTGATGACTCCATGTCGTAACTGACCAATTCTATTAATCTTCTCTGCTTCAGTAGGTTTAAAATGACCATTAAACACTCCTTCCTGCGGGTGCCACACTCCTGAATTTTCAGTTAAAGGGATCACATCATGAATCTCATCCACATTTAAATCTCCTCCAGTACCGTAATAATGTTTTAACAAAGGTGTAACTGCTTTGTACCAGCGCTCCAACACACCTCTTTTACGAGGATCATTCGGATCAAAATTTATTCCGGACTTTGCACCACCGATATTGGGTCCTGAGACGGTAAATTTCACCTCCATGGTTTTCGCCAATGACAAAACTTCATTCATGTCCAGCCCTTTCCGCATTCTGGTTCCACCACCTGCAGCACCACCTCGCAAAGAGTTAATCACGGTCCAGCCCTCAGCCTCTGTTTCGCGGTCTCTCCAATGAAATACTATTTCAGGTGACTTATTCTCATATTTTTTTAAAAGTTCTTTCATGATTCTAAACTGTTACGTTAATAATTATAGATCTGTCCTCCACTGTGATCGTGACTTGCACCTGTCACACTTTTGAGACAATTCACCTGACCTTCATTTCTAAGCACTCCTAGCAAGGCAAAAATCAATGCTTCTTTAAATTCAATAATTTCCTTTGAAGGTATAATAACATCCACCGCACATAAATCTTTAATTCGCTCGATTAAATAGGTGTTATAGGCACCTCCACCCGTTATCAACATACGATACTGTGCACCCTCATTCTCAGTTACTACCTGATTTACAATCTCCGCAATTTGCACGGCACTGTGTTCAACACAAGTGGCTAAAATATCTGGGAGCGACAATTCATATTTCTCAATAAGTGGCAACTGGGTTTCTATTACAAATTCATACCCCAAAGATTTAGGTGCCATCTCTTTATAATACCCCAAACTGTTTAGTTCATGCAACAAATCCTTGTTGACCTTCCCTTCAGACGCCATCTTCCCTCCATCATCGTATTCTAATCCATTCAATCTTGTAAAATGATTTAACACAATATTGACAGCACAGATATCATAGGCAATCCTACTGATCTCTTTCTGATAAGAGATATTGGCAAAGCCGCCCAGGTTTAAACAAAAGTCATAGTGCGAAAACAACAGTTGATCACCGATTGGAACCAAAGGAGCTCCCTGACCTCCCAAAGCAACATCTTGAGTTCTAAAATCACAAATCACTTTTCTTTTGGTCGTTGCAGACAGCTGTGCTCCATTTCCAATTTGAAGGGTATACCCTCTGCCCGGATCATGAAAAATAGTGTGACCATGTGAAGCTATAAAATCAATTTTTTCAATCGATTTTTTCTGTATAAAATCCTCCACTTGCTGACCAAGAAATTTACCGTATTGTGCATCGAGAAAAGTCAATTTTTCTCCTGAAAAACCAAAAGCATCCTTCAACCTATTTTTCCATATATCGGAATAATTTACGGCTTCTGTTTCTAATATTTCAAAATGATAACCCTTATTTAGCTCAATTTTAACATATACTAAATCAAGCCCATCCAAGGAGGTTCCGCTCATCAATCCGATCACAAACCATTTTTTATTCTCCATATTCGGTAAAATTACAAATACATTTTGAGAATTTGCCTATCTTTGAGCAATTGAATTTGTAATTACTAAACTCATTTTTATTCATGGATTTTACCCTAACTGAAGAACAAATCATGATACGCGATGCGGCACGTGATTTTGCCAAAACGGAATTACTACCAGGCGTTATTGAAAGAGATGAAAAACAGCAGTTCCCTGCAGAACAAATTAAAAAAATGGGAGAGCTTGGTTTTCTTGGAATGATGACAGATCCCGCCTATGGAGGTGGCGGCATGGATACAGTATCTTATGTGCTCGCCATGGAAGAAATCTCCAAAGTGGACGCTTCGGCATCCGTGGTAATGTCCGTGAATAACTCACTGGTTTGCTGGGGTTTAGAAACCTATGGAACAGAAGAGCAAAAACAAAAATACCTAATACCTTTAGCTACCGGTGAAATTATTGGCGCCTTCTGTCTGAGTGAACCGGAAGCTGGAAGTGATGCGACTTCCCAAAAAACGACCGCTATTGATAAAGGAGATCATTACCTAGTAAATGGGACCAAGAACTGGATTACCAATGGAGGGACCGCCAGTGTTTATCTTGTCATTTGTCAAACAGACATTGACAAAGGTCACAAAGGAATCAATGCTTTAATTATAGAAAAAGGCACAGAAGGTTTTGAGGTAGGTCTTAAAGAAAATAAACTCGGCATTAGAGGATCTGACACCCATTCATTGATGTTTAACGATGTAAAAGTGCCTAAAGAAAATCGAATCGGTGAAGACGGGTTCGGATTTAAATTTGCGATGAAAACACTTGCAGGCGGTAGAATCGGAATTGCCGCTCAAGCCCTTGGAATTGCTTCAGGAGCTTATGAACTGGCCTTGCAATATTCGCAGGAAAGAAAAGCTTTCGGAAAAGAAATCAGCAAACACCAGGCAATTGCTTTTAAGTTAGCCGACATGGCCACTGAAATAGAAACTGCACGATTGTTGTGTTTAAAAGCCGCATGGGATAAAGATGAAAAAAAGAACTACGACCTGTCTGGTGCAATGGCTAAATTATATGCTGCCGACATGGCCATGAGAAACACGGTCGAAGCTGTGCAGATTCATGGTGGCTATGGATTCGTTAAAGAATATCATGTTGAAAGACTGATGCGGGATGCCAAAATAACTCAGATTTATGAAGGTACGTCTGAAATTCAAAAAATAGTGATCTCGAGGTCCATCTTAAAATAAAATTCATGGCGACGCGTATCTTGGTTTCAGGTGGAACGGGCTCTGTTGGGGTTTTACTATGTGACTATCTGACAAGCAAGGGGTATGAGGTCTCGATTTTAAGCAGGACAAGGCGAGCGGGTTCCAAGTACACCACCTTTCTATGGGATTACAAGGATCAATTCATCGAAGAGCAGGCTTTTGACAACTGTGATTATATTGTTCATTTGGCAGGAGCGGGCATAGCTGACAAGGCCTGGACCAATGAACGTAAAAAGGAAATTATAGACAGCAGGGTTGAAACCACCAAGCTCATTTACAGATCTTTAGCTAAAAGAAAACACCAGATAAAAGCCATTGTCTCAGCTTCTGCCGTTGGTTTTTACGGCCAACAGACCAGCCCAGTGATTTTTAAAGAGCAGGATGCTCCGGGAAATGATTTTGTCGCACAGGTCTGCAAACAATGGGAAGAAGAAACAAGGCCGTTCGAAAACTTAGGGATCCGAACGGTGAACCTCAGAATCGGTATTGTACTAATGCAAAAAGGAGGGGCACTTGAAAAAATGGTTCAACCTTTTAAAATGAATATAGGGTCCGCCCTTGGAACAGGCAAGCAATTCATTCCGTGGATTCATGGCAAAGACCTGATTCGAATTATATCGAAGGCTCTTGAAGAGAATTCTATGAGCAACGCTTATAATTGTGCTGCTCCAGACCCCGTTGACAATATAGGTTTTTCACGAGCTATCGCTAAAAAATTAGGTAAATCCATGTGGCTTCCAAAAGTACCCGTCTTTGTATTAAAACTCATTTTGGGAGAACGTTCGATCTTGCTCACCGAAGGAAGCAGGGTTTCATCGGACAAGATTCTCCAAACGGAATTTAAGTTCGAATTTCCGGACCTGGAATCCGCTTTGGACGATCTTCTGCAATAAAATGATTTTCAAAGTCTTTAGATATTAACAATATTTAAAGTCCAAATTAACATATCCTTACTTTTCATCAGTGTAAAATTATGATATTGCATTTCTTGTTGGGTTTATGAATTTTCTTTGATTTTTTTCTATGGATTTCGCTATTTTTGTGAAAATTATTTAATTATGGCGTACGAAAAGCAGGGTGTATATTTACCGGAATTTGAACATGATAATTGTGGAGCAGGGTTTATTTGCAGTCTAAATGGAGAAAAAACTAATGGTATTATACACGATGCCTTAGAAATACTCATCAAATTAGAGCATAGAGGAGCTGTTAGCGCTGATGGAAAAACCGGAGATGGTGCCGGAATATTAATCGACATTCCTCATCAGTTTTTTCAAAAAGTGTGTGATTTTGATTTACCGGAGCAAGGTGAATATGCAGTTGGTATGATCTTTTTACCAAAAGGGATCAATCAGTATAATTATTGTATCAGCGTTTTAGAAGATGAAATTAAAAAACAAGGACTTGAATTATTAGGATGGAGAGAAGTTCCTGTGAATCCTGAACACTTAGGACGGATAGCAGAATCTACCGAGCCAAAGATCATGCAGCTTTTTGTTGGAAAAAACGGGAAAGAATTAAGCTCTTTGGCGTTTAATGCGAAAGTTTATGCGGCAAGAAAAATTGCTGAACACAATATCAACAGTTCTAAATTAAAGCATGCCAAACAATTTTACATACCTAGTTTCTCAACAACTACCTTAATATATAAAGGACTTCTGATTCCTGAAGACATTAGAAATTACTATTCTGACCTGTCTGATCCTGATCTTGTAACAAGATTGGCTTTGGTACACCAAAGGTTTTCAACCAATACGGCCCCATCATGGGATCTTGCCCAACCATTCAGATTTATGTGTCATAATGGTGAGATCAATACCCTTAGAGGAAATGTGAGTCGTATGAAAGCGAGGGAAGAGTTAATGAATAGTGATCTTTTCGGAGAAGATATTAAAAAACTTTATCCGATAATCATCGAGAAGAAATCAGATTCTGCTTCTATGGATATGGCGGTTGAACTTCTTTTAATGACAGGTCGTTCACTTCCTGAAGTCATGATGATGATGGTGCCTGAAGCCTGGGAAAAAGACGATACCATGCCTGATCAGAAAAAGGCGTTCTATGAATACAATTCTTGCATCATGGAACCATGGGATGGTCCTGCCTCGGTACCTTTTACAGATGGTAATTATATCGGTGCCTTGCTTGATCGAAATGGTTTAAGGCCCTCTAGATTCAGTGTAACAAAAAGCGGTTATGTGATCATGTCCTCTGAAATAGGAGTGTTGGATATCAAACCAGAAGATGTGGTAAGACACGGTAGATTGGAGCCTGGAAAAATGTTCCTTGTAGACATGAATGCCGGAAAAATTATTGAGGATGCCGAAGTAAAAAATGAGGTTACAAAAAGACATCCTTATAGAAAATGGCTGAATGACAATCTTCTACCATTGGCTGATGTTCCTTATACAGGGAACAAATGCCCTATTGAATTGACACCATACAGAACGAGACAACGAATGTTTGGTTATACCATGGAAGACATCGATACCATTATCACACCTATGTGTAAAACCGGTAAAGAAGCCATTGGTTCTATGGGTACTGATACACCTCTGGCGATCTTGTCTGAGAAACATCAGTTACTGTACAACTATTTTAAGCAACTATTTGCGCAGGTGACAAATCCACCATTGGATGGGATACGTGAAGAAATCATTACAGATATCAGTCTCGCCATTGGTGAAGACAGAAATATTTTTAACACCTCATCGGATCACTGTAAAAAACTGAAAATTCAGAATCCGGTCATCTCAAATGATGATCTGGATAAAATTAAAAATATTGATCATCCTGATTATAAAGCAGTGGAAATACCCATGCTTTATGATATAAAACGTGGATTAAATTCATTGGAAAAGGCCTTGGAACAGATCGTCGAACAAGCTTCTCAGGCTGTAGATGAGGGTTATAACATTGTGATATTGACCGATAGAGGTGCTGACAAGGCCAACGGTCCTATTCCGGCCTTACTGGCTTGTTCTTTTCTTCATCACTCTTTGAATAATGCCAAAAAAAGATCAAAGTTTGGAATTATCATTGAATCTGCTGAACCTCGTGAACCACATCACTTTGCCACTTTATTTGGTTATGGTGCAAGTGCCATCAATCCATATATGGTAAATGAAATTATTCGTGAAAAAGTAAATTCAGGAACCATTTCCGGAATCGATGCCGAAGAAGCTGTACAGAACTTTAACAAGGCGATTGGGAAAGGGATCCTTAAAATTATGAATAAGATTGGGATTTCCACCTTACATTCATACAGAGCTTCTCAGATTTTTGAGATCCTTGGTCTTAGCAGTAAATTCACGAACAAATACTTTCCGAATACCCCATCAAGAATTGAAGGAATCGGTTTGTATGAAATAGAAAGAGAAATTTCTAAACGACATAAAAATGCGTTCTTCAACACAAAAATTGATCAAAACCTAAAGCTCAATATAGGGGGAGATTATCGATGGAGAAGGAATGGTGAAAAACATATGTTTAATCCAACAACAGTGTCTAAATTACAACAAGCTGTTCGGACAAACAATACAGAAAGCTATGCTGATTATTCCAAAATGATCAATGAGCAAAATGAGAGTTTGATGACCCTCAGAGGATTGTTTGAATTTCAAAACTTAGATCCTATTCCGGTGGAAGAAGTAGAACCTTGGACCGAAATTGTAAAACGTTTTAAAACCGGAGCCATGTCCTATGGTTCTATCTCTAGAGAAGCACATGAGAACCTTGCAATTGCCATGAATCGTATTGGTGGTAAAAGTAATTCTGGAGAAGGAGGAGAAGATTTAAACAGGTTTAGAAAAGACCTGAATGGTGACAGCAGAAACAGTGCTATCAAACAGGTTGCTTCGGGTCGATTTGGAGTTTCGAGCAACTACCTGACAAATGCCAAAGAAATTCAGATTAAAATGGCTCAGGGAGCAAAACCAGGTGAAGGCGGACAACTACCTGGAGAAAAGGTATTCCCTTGGATTGCTGAAGTGAGAAACTCTACCCCGTATGTCGGTTTAATTTCGCCACCACCTCATCACGATATTTATTCTATTGAAGATTTATCTCAATTAATCTTTGATCTTAAAAATGCGAATAGAGAAGCCCGAATCAATGTAAAACTGGTTTCTGAAGTAGGAGTCGGTACTATTGCTGCCGGTGTTGCAAAAGCAAAAGCAGATGTTATTTTGGTTTCTGGTTTTGATGGAGGTACAGGTGCCTCACCATTAACCTCCTTAAAACATGCCGGACTGCCATGGGAATTAGGTATCGCGGAAGCACAACAAACCCTGGTATTAAATGACCTTAGAAGTCGCGTGGTTTTGGAATGTGACGGACAGTTAAAAACAGGACGTGATGTAGCTGTTGCCTGCTTACTTGGTGCAGAAGAATTTGGATTTGCCACAGCACCATTGGTGGCATCTGGTTGCATTATGATGAGAAAATGTCATCTAAATACCTGCCCTGTAGGAATAGCAACGCAAGATCCTGAATTGAGAAAGAACTTTAAAGGAACACCAGAACACGTGATCAACTTCATGTATTTTGTAGCTGAGGAACTGAGAGGAATTATGGCTTCCTTAGGCTTCAGAACTATTAATGAAATGATTGGTCAATCTCAAAAGATCAATACAAAATCAGCCATTGATCAATACAAGGCGCAAGGATTGGATCTTTCAGGGATCCTATACCAACCTTCTGATTATCATGAAAAAGTAATTCGAAATACCGAAAAACAACACCATGAAATTGATGATGCCATCGATTTTCAAATCATACGTGATGCGCATCCGGCCATCTACAGAAAGGAAAAGATGCAATTGAGCTATCCTATAGGCAATACCGACAGATCGGTGGGTGCTATTATCAGTAACGAAATATCCAAAATTTACGGTGCCAACGGATTGCCAAGCAATACCTTACAGATCAATTTTACGGGATCTGCCGGTCAGAGTTTTGGTGCATTTGCCACCAAAGGACTCACATTAAATGTAGATGGAAACACCAATGACTATTTAGGTAAAGGATTATCCGGAGCCAAAATCATTGTGAAAAAACCTGAATCAGCCACCTTTGTGGCAGACGAAAATATCATCATTGGTAATGTTTGCTTCTATGGAGCTACCAAAGGTGAAGCATATATTAATGGTGTTGCGGGAGAACGATTCTGTGTAAGGAACTCCGGAATCACAGCAGTGGTGGAAGGTGTTGGTGATCATGGTTGTGAGTATATGACAGGTGGAAAAGTAGTTGTTTTAGGAAATACCGGAAGAAACTTTGCTGCCGGTATGAGTGGAGGAATTGCCTACGTATATGATCCTGAAAAGAAATTCAAAAACGGTTTGTGTAATATGGAAATGGTCGAGCTTGAAAAGCCATCCGTCACTGACGCACAGGAGTTGTTTGAACTTGTTCAAAATCATTATCATGCCACAGAAAGTTCAAAAGCACTGATGATATTGGAAAATTGGGATAACCAATTAAATCATTTCATCAAAGTGATACCAACAGATTATAAAAAAGCCCTGGCAAGGTTAGCAGAAGAATCAGCAGCAAAACAAACAGTTTAATTATGGGAAAGATAACAGGATTTATTGAGTTTGACAGAGTCGATGAGAAAAACAAAGCTGTAAAAGAAAGGCTTGAAGATTATAAAGAATTCACTGTAAAGCTACCTGAGACTGAGCTTCAAAAGCAAGGTTCCAGATGCATGGATTGTGGAATTCCATTCTGCCATAGCGGCTGTCCGCTTGGTAATTTGATACCTGACTTTAATGATTTGGTATATAGAGGAGAATGGGAAAAGGCCTTAAAGATTTTACATTCAACTAATAACTTCCCGGAATTTACGGGACGTTTATGCCCGGCTCCATGTGAAAAAGCCTGTGTACTAGGCTTGATAGAAGATCCGGTTTCAATCGAAAATATTGAAAAAAATATTGTAGAAAAAGGATTTGAAGAAGGATGGATCGTTGCGCACCCTCCTAAAGAAAGAACAGGTAAAACTGTCGCTGTTGTAGGATCTGGTCCAGCCGGACTGGCAGCTGCTCAGCAATTGAATAGAGCCGGCCATCTGGTGACGGTATTTGAAAGAGATGATGAAGTGGGTGGTTTATTGCGATATGGTATCCCTAACTTTAAGATGGAAAAGGGAATTATTGATCGAAGAATTGCCATTCTAGAAGAAGAAGGAATTTCTTTTGAGACCAACGCTCATATTGGAAAAAACTATCCGGTAGAAAAATTAGAAGAATTTGATGCCATGGTCCTTTGTGGAGGAGCTACCAAGGCTCGTACGCTTCCTACAAAAGGAATCGATGCCAAGGGTGTTGAACAGGCCATGGATTTTTTAACGCAGCAGACCAAGAGAATTTTTGGAAGTGAATATGAAGGTAAAGAGATTTCTGCAAAAGGAAAGGATGTCATTGTGATTGGTGGTGGAGATACCGGTTCTGACTGTGTTGGTACTTCCAATCGTCAGGGAGCTAAATCTGTCACTAATTTTGAGATTATGCCAAAACCTCCTTTGGGAAGAAGTGAAACGACTCCTTGGCCATTTTGGCCCTTGCAATTGAAGACCTCTTCTTCACACGAAGAAGGTTGCGAAAGAAACTGGCTGATAAACACAAAAGAATTCATCACCAATGATAAAGGAGAATTAGTTGGATTAAAAACGGTGGAGGTGCAATGGAAAATTGTTCCAGGTAAAAGACCTGAATTAATTGAACGACCAGGAACAGAAAAAACGTGGCCTTGTGACTTGGCTTTACTGGCGCTTGGGTTTACAGGACCAGAAAACACCTTAAGTGATCAATTAGGGCTTCAATTAGATGCTCGCACAAATATAAAGGCCAGCAATTATCAAACTAATGTGCCCCATATCTTCACGGCAGGAGACATGAGACGCGGACAATCTTTAATCGTTTGGGCCATTAATGAAGGTAGGGAAGCTGCCAGAGAAGTAGACATCTTTTTGATGGGTACGAGTAACTTGCCAGCCAAGGGAGAAGGAGATTTACCCGGCATTTAAACCTTCCTCAAATAAAACTTTAAAAAAGGATTTGATCAATGATCGGGTCCTTTTTTTCTTCCCTATATCTTTCGCAGCCAGCATCCTATAGATTGTGAAAATATTTCTAAATAATCACTTTTTTTATTCACAATGAGGAAATATTAAGATTCTCTTCAGAATTGCCACATACTTTTGCCACGTAGTAAAAATTTAATGAACAGGAACTAATCAACATTTTTGTTCATCACTTAAAAAACACTAAAACTAAATAACCTAAATTTAAATTATGATGAAAAGATTTCTAGCACTATTAGTAATGTCTACTTTGATTGTGTCATGTGTTTCTAAAAAGAAATATGTACAATTGGAAGGTGATTTAATGGAGACAAGGGGAGAATTGCAGAAGACTACTGTTGAAAAAGAAGAATTAGAAGCAAAAATGGCAAAAATTGAAAAGAGAGTTGAGATTTACAACGCTCAAGTAAATTCTTTGCAATCTGACAATGCCAACCTTGCGGAAAGCAACAACCAGAAAATGGACTTGTTAGCAGACAACTCAGCTGTGATGTCTGAAAACATGAAGGTAAGACTTCAGGAAACTTTAGCAAAATTACCTCCTGAAACTTTAGAAGGTGCCAAGACACTAAAAGATTCTATGAATATTGCCATTGCTTATAACTTAGAGCAATCTATCAATGAAAACAATATTGACAAGGATGGTGACATTGATGTACAGATCGACCAAACAGTTGTAATGATCTCTGTTGCTGACAGCTTATTATTTAGATCAGGTAGCTATACTGTGAACTCTAAAGCGCATGATTTATTGTCAAAATTAGCAGATGTGATCAAAGCTGAACCAAGCATCGATGTAATGATCGAAGGACATACAGATTCAAAGGGTATACATACAGAAACTATCGTTGACAACTGGGATTTAAGTGTAAAAAGATCAACAGCTATCGTAAGAGTTCTTCAGAACAAATACAAAGTTGATCCAGCAAGATTGATTCCTTCTGGAAGAAGTTCTTACGTTCCTTTAACTGACAACTCTACATACAAAAACAGAGCTAGAAATAGAAGAACTAACATTATCATCATGCCTAACTTAAACAAATTCTTTGCCTTAATGGTGGAAGAAGAAGTAGTAAGTTTAGACTAATCGAACCCGATAATGATCGAAAAGAAGGCGGCCCATGGGTCGCTTTTTTTGTGCCCTGTTTTTTTCTCACTGCAACGCACAACAGGTCTGTAAAAATAAAAATCCGGAGTAAAACATTGTTTCACTCCGGACTTTCCCACTAACTAAAACTAAAACTAATCAACATTATCGTGTAAAAAAGAATTGTTCGACCTCAACTGGATATCATCATTATCATCTGTACCTAAGGTCATTCTTGATTGTTTCTTATCTGCTTCTGATGACAAAGGAACCTCATCTAAATTAACGCCCATTCTCTTATAGGCAGGTTCGCTTTCAATATCATCTATGTGTTGGTTCATATTATTGATAAACTTATAATTGAAATCCTTCATTTTCATTCTGCGGATTTCGGCTCTGTTACGCAACTCGGCAATCGTTAAGTTCATCGGAGAAACATCTTTGTCTTCAAGAGCTTCGACTACATCATTCTCGACAACATCCTGTTTAGTCACTTTCAGCTCAAAGTTCATGTCTTCATCTTCTACTTTTTCATCTTCAGACATGTTTTTCAACGTCTTTAATTCTGCTGCAAACTCATCTTCAAGCGAATGACGAATTGTTTCCTCACTTAAGGGTGTGACAGGCGCTGCAGCTGGTTCTGGTTTGATCACTTCCAGCCCGACGATCTCGATATCATTAATATTGAAATTCTCTAAGGTCTTCACCTCTTTCACCTCTTCCTTTTTAACATTTTGAATTGGCAGATCAAACGTGAATGAGAATTGATCCTCATTCTCTTCCTGCTCTTCAATGGTCACTTCCTGGGTTGGAGTAACATTTGTGATCTCAAAGTCTTGTTCAACCTGAGGCTGCACCTGTTCGTAGCTCACATGAATATCATTTAATGCTTCTTTCTCAACTTCCAGTGGTTTCACCTCTTCAAAGGTTACAGGTTGATTGATAATTTCAGCGCTGGCATCCGGTTCAACAACTTGATTTAAATTTTCTTGAGTTACCGACTTTACTTCCTCATCAAAATCTTCTTCGTGTAAAATATGTCTGGTTACCTGAGGAACAACTTTTGCAACAGGAGCCGGTACAGGCACTATTTTAGCTTCTCTCTCCTCCAGCAATTTATGTACTATTTTTTTTGATTCGATCTTAGAGATCTCGCTTTGTTGTTCCGGATTAAATCCAGTAGCAATTATTGTCACCGAAATGGCATCTCCAAGCGAATCATCTTCACCCACACCCATGATAATATCCACATTGGTTTTGGCTTCAGATTGTATATAATCGTTGATTTCTCCTATTTCATCAATAGTTACTTCAGAAGTTCCTGAAACTATTAATAACAACACATTTTTAGCTCCCTCAATTTTATTATCATTTAGCAGTGGTGAATCCAAGGCTTTGGTAATCGCATTTTGGGCTCGGTTCGAACCTGAAGATTGGGCCGACCCCATAATGGCTGTACCACTATTAGACAATACTGTTTTTGCATCACGTAAGTCAATGTTCTGAGTGTAGTGATGCGTTATAACCTCAGCAATTCCAGTTGCCGCTGTTGACAATACTTCATCTGCTTTAGAAAAACCGGCTTTAAACCCTAAATTACCGTATACTTCTCTAAGTTTATTATTATTAATGACTACCAAAGAGTCCACATGTGCTCTTAGTTTTTCAATTCCTTTCTGAGCCTGTTCATTACGCATCTTTCCTTCAAACGAAAATGGAATGGTCACAATTCCAACCGTTAAAATATCGAGGTCCTGAGCAATTTTTGCAATCACCGGTGCTGCTCCCGTTCCAGTACCACCACCCATTCCTACTGTAATGAATAACATTTTAGATTTAGTATTCAACATATTCTTGATATCCTCCATACTTTCCATGGCAGAAAGCTCACCAACTTCCGGGTTTGCACCTGCACCTAACCCTTCAGTTAAGGTCGCACCCAATTGGATTTTATGAGGAACTGGACTGCTTTGCAATGCCTGAGCATCCGTATTACATACTACAAAGTCAACTCCTTTGATACCCTTGTTGTACATGTGGTTGATAGCATTACTTCCGCCACCACCTACACCAATTACCTTGATAACATTGGATTGATTTTTTGGTAAATCAAAAGATATATTACTAAATTCTAAACTCATAACTATTTTATTTTTCGGGTTGTATTGTTATTCTGCGTTGTCTAAAAAATCTCTAAATTTTTCTCCCCATTTTTCAAAAATGGTCTT
>NZ_JBPCUJ010000149.1:0-17611 GCF_051011215.1 Lutimonas sp. | reverse complement strand
GTTCCAATAGAGTAAGTAATGTAACTTGGTAATAAAACTGCATCTACGACATGTGCAACACCATTCACAGCTTTTAAATCTGCAGCTGTTACGTTGGCGCTGTTGATTTTAACACCGTCTGTAAGATCTACAGTGACAAATTCGAATTCTGGACCACCTGGAATACCTGGTAATAATGTATTTACATCTCCATTAGAAAGTTGATCAGAAGTTACTGCTCCACCTAATAAATGGTAAGTCACTATTTCTTTTAGAACCTCTACAGGAATGTCATCTATACTAGTCATACCTAAGGCAGCTAAAACACCTTCAAAAGCAGCATCTGTTGGAGCGAAAACAGTTAAATCTTGTGTTGGGTCGTTAGCAGCAGCTAACAAGTCAGATAATTCTGGCTTCGAAAGAGCGCTTAGTAAAATCGTATGGTCAGGGCTTCCTGCAACAATCATTGCTAAGGTCTGAGCGTAGAAATCTTCAGGTATAAGAACCTCATCAATAATATGAATGACACCGTTAGAGGCGTCGATATCTGCTTCAGTCACCATCGAAGAACCATTTAAGGTAACACTTCCACCTGAAACGTTTACGTCAATAGTCTGACCTGATAATAAAGTTTGAACTGGACCGTTCGTTAAGTCTCCTGATCCAACATCACCTCCAACTACATGGTATTGTAGTAAAGACGTCAATAAGGAAGGAGTTGCGATGATGTTGTTCAGCACATCTGGATCCAATTTCGCAAATGCAGCATTAGAAGGAGCGAAAACCGTAAATGGTCCGTCACCTGATAAAGCATCAACTAATCCTGCTGCAACAATAGCATCTACTAATGTAGAAAGTTCAGGGTTGTCTTGTGCAACCTCTACGACTGTTTTACCAGAGTTCCCTCCGTTGTCGTTGTCATCGTCATCACTACAACTTAAAGTTAGTAGCGGAATCGCCATAAATAGTATGGCGAACGTAATTTTTTGAAAATAATTCATTTGGATAAAATTTTTCATTGTTCAATATTTAGTTATTAAAGTTGGACAAAGATATATAAAAATTTATTTACTGTCCAAGAAAAAAGTAAAAAAAGTGAACAAAAAAATGAAAACTACTGATTTTACTTGCGTATATGGATAAAGTTTCTGTATATTTGTCCATCTTTTAAACATAATACGTTAAACATGATAACTTACTCAGTAGCACAAGTAGAAGCACTAACCGGCATAAAAGCGCATACTTTAAGAATATGGGAGCGTCGCTATGATTTTTTGGATCCTATGCGAACAGCCACCAATATAAGGTATTACTCGGACGCTCAATTAAAGCAGTTGTTGAATTTTGGGATCTTAGTGAGAAATGGTTATCGTATTTCGAAGCTCAATAAAATGTCGGATGAGCAGATTTATGAGGAGGTTACAAAGGTCTTAGCCGACCCTACATCAGAATCAAGCGATGAGATGAAAGGCTTGACCTTAAGTATGCTTGAGATGAATGAAGAGGATTTTGATAACATTTTTGAGCGTCAGGTTATTAGAAAGGGTTTTTTGAAGACAATAACTGAATCAATTTATCCTTTCCTTCAATATGTAGGAGTTTTGTGGACGACAAACAAAGCAATGGTTGCTCAGGAGCATTATATCTCAAACTTGATACGTCAAAAGTTGATTGCTGCCATTGAGCGGTTGTCTATTCCTCAGAAGGGAGCTCCATCCCTGGTTCTTTTTCTTTTAGAGGGTGAAGAGCATGAGATTGGCTTATTACTGGCCAGTTTTGTGGCAAAGGAAATGGGCTTTAAAGTGTACTATCTCGGCCAGGGTGTGCCTATCATTAATATAAGAAAGGTCATTGAGATTGCTGAGCCAAGTATTATGATGACAATGTTTGTGACGCCAAAAGTGAACAAGGTAAATGGTTTTGTCAAGGAGTTGATGGAGGGGAACGAGGTGCCGTTTGTTATAAGTGGCAGCGGGGAGAACTTGGAGGCGGTGGATGATGCTGCTCATCTTATAAAGGTTTCTTCGCCTGTTGAGTTTCAGGATCATTTAGTGCGCATTCAGAATGCAGTTCGTTTGTCTGGGAATGATCAGTAGGTTTAGCTGGGTTGTGCCCACATGGAATCCTTTTTTATCATCTTTTTCTATCCGTTAATAATTGCTATTTTTAACTTGATGTATTCGTTGTTTATTTGTCATTTTCAATGCATATTCATTGCAATTGAGTGAAGTAATGGGTTGGAATTCAGAAATTTGTTTATGTTAATTTCCATGAATTAGGTCAAAATATCTACAAAAATAAAGTTAAACAAAAAATGTACATTATATTTATAAAAAAGTTAGACAAAAATATCATTTTTTGTTTAAAATGCCTTAGTTTTGTCTTATGAAGAAAAAAATTGCTGTTATCGGTTCTGGATTTGCCTCTATCTCTGCTGCCACCTATCTGGCGCACGCTGGTTATGAGGTAAATGTTTATGAAAAAAATGACCAACTCGGTGGCCGTGCAAGGCAATATGTCCATGAAGGTTTTAAATTTGATATGGGACCTACATGGTATTGGATGCCGGATGTGTTTGAAAGATATTTTCAGGATTTCAATAAAAAACCTTCTGACTACTATCAACTGGAACGCCTGGGTCCGGCTTATCGGGTCTATTTTGATGCCCATGATTATGTTGATGTTTCAGATAAGCTTGAAGAAATTAAGGAAACTTTTGAAAAAATAGAGCCCAAGGCTTCTCAGTCTTTGGATGAATTTTTGGCAAAAGCAGAACAGAATTATGAAGTGGCGATCAAAAAACTAGTATACAAACCCGGAGTAAGCCCGTTGGAATTGGTATCAAAGGATACAGTATTAGAGATTCCACAATTTATTTCCACGATACATGATGTGGCAAAAAGAAAATTCAAAAGTGAAAGATTGCGCCAGATCATTGAGTTTCCTGTATTATTTTTAGGCGCCAAGCCATCAATGACTCCGGCTTTTTACAGTTTTATGAACTACGCCGATCTTAGTCTTGGTACCTGGTACCCCAAAGGCGGTATGAAATCTGTTATAGATGGTATGATAACTTTGGCAGAAGAATTGGGAGTGCGCTTTCATACCAAATCGAATGTTTCTAAGATTCTGACAAATGATAAAAAGGAAGTGTATGGAATGCTCCTAAACAATAATGAAATTCCTGTTAGTTTGCTTGTTTCTGGTGCAGATTATGCCCATACAGAGAGTTTACTTCCTTTAAAAAATAGAATGTATAGTGACGCTTATTGGGACAAGAAAGTAATGGCACCATCTTCACTTTTGTTCTATGTGGGATTAGATAAGAAGGTGGAAAATGTATTGCATCACACTTTATTTTTTGATGTGCCCTTTGATGAGCATGCCGCAGCAATATATGATGAGCCAGCCTGGCCAGAGAAACCACTTTTTTATGCGAGTTTTCCAAGTATTACAGATAGTTCCGTGGCGCCAGAAGGAAAAGAGGCAGCTATTTTTTTGATTCCTCTAGCACCGGATTTGGAAGATACTGAGGCCTTAAGAGAGCAATATTTTGAGATTATTATCGACCGACTTGAAAAATTGACCGGGCAAAATATCAAACAAAGTATTATATTTAAGGAATCTTATTGCGTGCAGGATTTTAAAGATGACTATAATTCCTTTAAAGGAAACGCCTATGGTATGGCGAATACATTATTGCAAACTGCATTTCTAAGACCCAAACTAAAAAGTAAAAAAATTAAAAATTTATTTTTCACTGGTCAATTGACTGTACCAGGACCTGGTGTTCCTCCGTCATTGATTTCAGGAAAATTAGTTGCTGACCTACTAAAAAAGAATTATTAACATGAAAGAATTATTTGACAATTTATCTTATCGATGCTCGCATAGGGTGACTACTATGTATAGCACTTCATTTTCACTTGCTGTAAAAATGTTGTCACCCAAGATCCAGAAAGATATTTATGCCATTTATGGTTTTGTGCGCTTTGCAGATGAAATCGTGGATTCTTTTCACGATTATGATAAAGAGGTCCTTTTGGACGAATTTGAAAAAGACCTTTATAATTCCATAGAGCGTGGAATAAGTTTAAATCCAATTTTGAATGCTTTTCAACACGTGGTGCACAAACACCATATTGATCATGATATGATAGATCATTTTATGAAAAGCATGCGAGCCGATCTTAATAAACAGGAGTACAAGAGTGTAAAGGAGTATGAGGAGTATATTTATGGTTCAGCTGATGTAGTAGGCTTAATGTGTTTGAAGGTTTTTGTGCAGGGTGATCAGCAGCGTTTTGAGGAATTGAAAGCCCCAGCCATGAAATTAGGCAGTGCCTTCCAAAAAGTCAATTTTTTAAGAGACCTAAAAGATGATACTGAAAATTTAGAGCGATCCTATTTTCCTCATATTAAAGGAGGAATTATAGAAGGTGCTGTAAAGGACCAGATTATTGCCGAAATCAATCAAGATTTTGACGATGCCTATATCGGTATTAAGAAATTGCCCATGGAGGCAAAGTTCGGCGTATATACCGCCTATGTATACTATAAAAAATTATTGAGAAAACTCAATAGAACTGAAGCCAGTGAGATTCAGGAAAAAAGAATTAGAATCAGCAACCCGATGAAAATGTTTCTTTTGACCAAATCTTTTGTCAATTACAAGCTTAATTTGCTTTGACAGTTAAAAAAATCATATTAATTTTATTGGCTGTAACCTTCTTGTCAAATACTCAGAATAGTGATTTGGTAAATGAAATCAGATCAGACTTCCAGCAAATTGAGAGTGAGGAAGATATTGAAAAAATATTGGCTTATAAGGTCAAAGGATTAGATGACGAAGAGGACGAATTGATCAATGCTTATAAGGCTGCGGGAACATGCATGATGGCGAATTATGTGTTTAGTCCAAAGTCAAAATTGAAGTATTTTAAACAAGGAAAAGGTGAACTGGAGGAATTAATCCTGACGAACAAAGATGTTGAAAAAGTTTATTTGAGATTGTTGATTCAATTGAATATTCCGAAGTTTCTCAATTATCACGGTGATATTGAAGCAGATATTTATTACTTGCAGGAGCATATGGCTGAATCATCGATTGAGACATCTTTTAAAAGTAGGATGATTGAGAACCTCCTCAGCGTTGCAAAGAAACAAGACTATAAAGAAGGCTTGTCAGAAGTTGAAGTAGAAGAGAATCGTTAATAAAAATTTAGAAAAGATGATTTTGTTTATAACCATAGTGATTACAGCCATCCTGATGGAAGGTGTGGCTTGGGGTATGCATAAATATGTGATGCATGGGCTGTTCTGGAATTTACATGAGGATCATCATGTGCGTGACGACCACAATTCGTTTTTTGAATTAAATGATTCCTTTTTTGTGTTTTTCGCTGTCATTTCAATTACTGCTTTTTCCTTGTGGTCCATTTTTGGATGGGAAATCAGTCTTGGGATTGGTATCGGCGTTTTTATCTATGGTCTTATTTATTTTGTGATTCACGACCTTTTTATTCATCAAAGAATTAAAATCTGGAGAAATACCAAGAACCGGTATTTGTTGGCATTGAGAAGAGCACATAAAATTCATCATAAACATTTAGGCAAACACGATGGAGAATGCTTCGGCATGCTCTGGGTACCAATGAAATATTATAAAGGAAACTATTAAGCAATGTCGTTATACCTCTGGTTAGACCTTCTATCCTTGTCGGTACCTTTTTTGGTCTCCTTTCATCCAAGAATCGCTTTATATAAAGAATGGAAGGCCTTGTTTATGGCGTTGCTTATCACCATGGTTCCTTTTATTATCTGGGATGTGTATTTTACGGTACAGGGATATTGGGGTTTCAATTCCGAATACCTGGCTGGTATCAATTTATGGCACTTACCTGTCGAGGAATGGCTCTTTTTTATCTGTATACCCTATGCGTGCGTATTTACACATATTTCAATATTGGAAATTAATCCCAATCTAAAATTATCTAAAAAAACGACTCAAATTATTTCAGGACTATTGTTTCTTTTATTTTTCGTGGTTTTCATCACAAATTATGGAAAGGCTTATACAGCAGTTGATATGATCTTTGCAATTCTGGTCTTAGGAGTCGTGACGAAATTCAATCCTGATTTACTCAACTCTTTTTATATCACGTTTCTGTTTATGCTGATTCCATTTTTTATCGTCAATGGAATTTTAACGGGCACTGGTATTGATGGAAATATTGTTTGGTATAACGATGATCAGAATCTTGGAGTCAGAATGGTGACAATTCCGGTAGAAGATACCGTTTATGCTTTTTCAATGATTTTGCTGAACCTCTTTCTCTTTTATAAATTCAAAAGAAGTTAATTATTCTTGTCTTGAATATCTTACAGATATTTTATGAGGTGTTGATGCAGGATACCCACCTCTTTGAATGAGTCTCCGTAAACGGAAAAACCCAAAGCTGTATAAAAGGAAGTAACTGTAGCTCTGGAGTGTATCGTGATTTCCTTTAAACTCGTTGTTTTGGCAAAGGTCAACAATGCCTTGACCAACTGTTTGCCCAGACCTTTGCCTTGCCAGTTTGAATCAACAGCCATTTGAATGAGTTGTCCCTTTGTTGCTTCTGAATTTAGACGCGCCAGCAACACACATCCAACGACCTTGTTATTTGAAATTGCTACAAAGTGCCATGAATCTGAGTCATGTATTTCCCAGCCATAATCAGGGATGCCTATCGGACGCAGAAGTATTCTGTTTCTGAGTTCTCGCTCCTCTTGATAGAGAGGATGCTGCATATCTATGGTAGTAATTGTAAGCATACATGGGTAGAATGATGGAGCTTAACTCAAGGAAATCAATTCCCTTAGAACTTTCACATTTTCATTCAGGCTTTTCTCCTGAGCATTTTTCGCGTACATTAGGTCAAGTCTGTCCTGATACCTTTCGGTGATCTTGTGTCTTACCATTTTTAGGGTCGAATTGATCAGTTGATTTTCTTCAGAGAACTCCTCAGCTACAATCTGAAAATTTGAAGGAATCCATTTTCCGGGAAATTTATCCTTGAATTCAACTTGCTTTTCAAATTTCAACATTTCTATCTTTAGCGCCTTGTTCAAATCTTCATAGCTTTGAATTTTCTCACTTTTCACCAATTCTTCCAAAGCTTTTTTATGTAAAGTCAGTAAGGCACTTGTAAATTTTTGATGGTCGTTATAGATCATGATCTGCTGAATACAGTTCGAGCTGTTGACGATAGCTTCTTCAATTTCTTCAGGAGAATACTTTTCTCCATCTTCAGAGATCAGCAACGCTTTTTCCCTGCCTACGACCACCAGAAAATTATCCTCGTCGATATAGCCCAGATCACCCGTATGCAGCCATCCATTTTTAATGGTTTCCGCTGTAGCAGTTTCATTTTTATAGTAGCCTTTCATTACGTTGTCCCCTTTGATGACAATTTCTCCTTTTTGCCCGGTCTTCAATTCTTTGCCATTTTCATCACAGATGCGGCACTGAATCCCTTCGAGTACCTTTCCTGAGGTACCCATTTTGTGATTAAAAGGCGTGTTTGTAGAAATGATTGGTGTTGCTTCTGTCAAACCATAGCCCTGATATACAGGAATCCCAATGGCTTTGTAGAACTGCTGTTGTTTGATATCCAGTAAGGCACCGCCTCCCACAAAGAATTCAATCTTTGGCCCAAATATATGTCTTAGTTTGCTGAAAATCAGCTTTTCAGCAACAATCATGTTAAAGAATGTAGTTGCCTGTACCTTGGCTCCTGGTTTGGTAAAACCGTCACCATTTCTCTTAATGGCAGCTGAGATCCCTCTGTTAAAAATACCCTCAATAAATCCACCTTTGGCTTGGATTCCGTCCTTAAACTTTTGAATAAAATTACTGGTAAGAGCGGGCACTGTTAAAAGAAAATTTGATTCAGCTTCCACAAGATTCTTAGGAATGTTTTTAAGGGCATTGACGCCTCCGCCTCTTGCATCTACAAAATGTAGTGAAAGACCTTTTACAAGTGCCGTGTATATGCCAACAGTATGGGCAAAAGAATGATCTGTTGGTAAAATCAGTAAAGTGGATATCTTTTCTTTTATCTGAAAAGTGGCCACTGCAGCATGACTGTTTGAATAATAATTTAAGTGGGTAAGCATGATTCCTTTGGGATTTCCAGTGGTTCCCGAAGTATATGAAATTGTGACAACTTTGTCTTCATACGTTTCCTTTTCAATGCTTTTTAATATGTCTTCGTTTTGAGTGAAAGAGTCAGTTCCCTTTTGATAAAGGTCATCGATAAAAATCAGATCAGCTTCCTTAAAACCGTATTTTTCACACTGACTGCTTATTTTTTTTGACGGGCTGTCGAGCAGGATCAATCGTAGAGCTTTGTTTTGGTATTTATCCCACTGACTGATTACTTTCTCGAGCGTGTTCTCAGAGATAATGAATAAACTGGCATCCGAGTGATTCACTCTAAAAGGTACTTCTTCCGGCAGCAGTTTTATTGAGAGCGGAACAGAAATGGCTCCGGCATATAAGGCGGCAAATTCGGCAATGATCCAATCACTTTTTGCTTCTGATAATATAGCAATTTTGTCATCTGTTTTTATGCCTAAATCAATAAACGAAGAGGCCAGATACCTTGCTTTTGATTTTGCCTGACTAAAGGAAGTTCTGAGCCATCCTTCATCTCCTTTGGTACTTAAATAAGGATCATTTTTATAGGTACTAGCCGCTCGATCGAGCATTGAAAAAACAGTTCTTTGACTCATAATAACGTATTGTGCTGCTAAAATACTTTTTTTTGTGAAACTGTCGATCTTCCTGAATTGATTAACTTTGGATGACATTTTTATTTTATTCCAAATGCATATCCAACCCAAGCAAGCCCTTGAGAAATTGAAAGAAGCTTCTCAGGAATTTTTAGAAGTATTTCAACATGGATCGTTGAATGTTGAGGTGTACAAGCCTGATAGGATCGATAAACAAGGTCCTCATAAAAGAGATGAAATCTATGTCGTTATTTCTGGTTCCGGAACTTTTATGAATGGAAATGATCAGCGTGAATTCACAGCGGGAGATTTTTTGTTTGTAAAGGCTGGAGTCACACATCGTTTTATTAATTTTACAGCAGATTTTTCTACCTGGGTTTTTTTCTATGGACCCGAGGGAGGTGAATCAAATAAATTATAAGATACATGACACTACCAAAGTTTTTATTAGGAGATAATACAGACCATCCGGATGATATATTTATCATGCATACCGAATACCCGCAGTTTATTATTAACCTGGTCAATGATGATATTGAATGGATGGATGAATTACGAGGAGATGAAACCGAAATTGCCAATGAGATCTCAAGATTGATCGAAGATGCAACGGAGTTTTATGACCGAGAAATGGAGCGCTATACAGAAGTGTAACTTCGCTTATTTTTTTGCTTTTTTTACTAGTTCGATTTGTGAAATGTCAGTCTTTGCTGTGAAAAGACCATAATTAATCGTGGCAGAATTCTTCTCGATTTTTTCGATGGTTCCTTTTGCGTTACCATCTACCAGGCGCACGGTATCGTTAATTTGGAATTGATAGTCTTTTATGTAAAGCGCTTTTTCTCTTTGAATGGTTTCTTTTTCTATGCGTACTTTTTTAACTTCCGGAAGCACTTCTTTCTCGATTTTTTTTAACGCTTTTTCTTTAAGGATCTGTCGTTGTTTAAGCTCTTTATTGATTTTTGTTCTCTCTCGTTTGGATAAAGGTTTTTCTTTTTGATCGTTTTTCTTATTTAATTCAATTCGAAGCTTGTTCTTCTTTTGCTGTTCGAATTTGGTCTGTTCAATTAAGGACCATTTACTAAAACTGTCCCTTAACTCCTTTTTGTTTTTTGTCTGGAAGAATCGATTAAGAATCTCATTGGTTTTTCTTCCGAGTGAGAGCATTTTTTGATTGTTGTCATACAAATCCTGAAAGCTTTCGATCTTCTCCTGAATTTTTTGTTGCTGGCTGATCAGTTTTTCGGAACCAGCTTTTGCCAGCGCCTGTTCTTTCACAAGTCCATCCGCTTTTTTCTCTAACTCATTCCTTTCTTTTTGTAATTTGGCAATGGTTTTATCGAGTCTTATTTTTTCTCTTTCAACTTTTTTCTTAGCCCTGTTGATCAGTCGAAAAGGGATGCCGATTTTTTGAGCCACTTCAAAGGTAAATGAACTACCTGCCTGACCTGTATGAAGTTTGAATAAGGGCTCTAAGGTGGCTTGATCAAACTGCATATTGGCATTGGTGACATTTTCTAATTCGCTGGCCAGGACTTTGAGGTTGGAGTAATGTGTCGTAATGATGCCATAGGCGCCTTTTTCATAAAACTCTTCCAAAAACACTTCGGCCAAAGCACCTCCTAATTCCGGGTCACTCCCTGTACCAAACTCATCAATTAAAAACAAGGTGTTGTCATTGCATCGCTTCAGAAAATTGCGCATGTTTTTTAAGCGATAGCTATAGGTACTTAATTGATTTTCAATAGACTGATTGTCGCCAATATCGGTTAAAACTTTGTCGAATATACTAATCTCGCTTCGTTCATGAACGGGGATCAAGATACCACTCTGTATCATGACCTGTAATAATCCAATGGTTTTTAACGTAATGCTTTTACCACCAGCATTAGGACCGGAAATGACGATGATTTGTTGAGTTCTATTCAGTTCCAGTGTCTGGGGTATGGTATGCAAGCCTTTTTGATTGTTTTCCAGCCATAAAATGGGATGGTAGGCATTTTTTAAATAGATCTTTTTATCTCTTACAATTTTCGGTAAACAGGCATCAATGGCCTGTGCATATTTTGCTCTTGCTCCAATACTGTCAAGATGAGTTAAATAATCCTGATAGGTGCTTAACAAGGGAGCATAAATTCGAAGCTCATTTGTGAGGTTCTTTAATATTTTGACAATTTCTTCCTGTTCTTCGTACTTAATGTTTTGTAATTCGCGAGACAATTGTAAGGTCGCTTCCGGGGCGATATAAACAATGCTCCCCGTTTTAGAGTTGCCCATGATCGCACCATTGACCTTTCTGCGATACATGGCCTGTACAGCCAGTACACGCTGGTTGTCAACAACCGTTTCTCGAATGTCATCTAAATATCCAAGAGAGGCATAATGAGACATGGCTTTGTTAAAGCTTCCTCCAAGCTGCCCTCTGATTTTATTGATCTCTTTTCGAATTTGTTTTAAGGCTGCGGAGGCATTGTCTAATACTTCACCGAATGGTGAAATGAGGTTTTGAATTTTTTTACTGATTGATTTGTTGAGTTCGATATGCTCGGATTGCTCGAATAAATTTGGATAATACTCTTTGAATTTTTTATAAAAAAGGAGCAGGTTATTGATGTTCTCCGAAATACTTGAAATTTTTATAAAGGCAGGACCTTCTAAAAAACTATCTTCAATATGAAGCAGTGATATTTCTTTAGAAATCTCATCAAAATAATGAGAAGGAATCCGATTTTCATTTTCAAAGGATGACAAATATTCATTTACCTGATTTAATTCAGACTTTAATGCTAAAGTCCGGTCAATGGGTCGTATGCTTGCCACCTTTTCACGCCCCAGGTCTGAGATACAATAATTGGCGATGCTCTCTAATATTGTAGAGAACTCAAGGTCATTTAAGGTTTTATCTGTTATTTTATGTGCCAAAGTCTTAAATTTGTCATGGCAAAAATAACCAAATTTATACTATGAACGTAAATATTTCAAACAGTTGGAAATCAATATTGGCTGATGAATTTAAAAAGGATTATTTTAAATCATTGGAAGGTTTTGTAGAAACTGAATATGAGAATTATAGATGTTTTCCTGAGTCGGATCATATTTTTGCTGCCTTTAATCACTGCGATTTTGAAGCAGTCAAAGTGGTTGTAATTGGACAGGATCCTTATCATGGAGAAGGCCAGGCCAATGGTCTTTGCTTTTCCGTCAAGGAACAGGTAAAGCATCCTCCTTCTTTGGTGAACATTTTTAAGGAATTAGAAGCGGATCTTGGCAAACCATATCCGATAAGTGGAGATCTGAATGACTGGGCGTCTCAGGGCGTGTTATTGCTCAATGCAACATTGACAGTTAGATCGGGAGCAGCAGGATCTCATCAAAAAAAAGGCTGGGAGAAGTTTACCGATGTGGTCATTGAGCAGCTTTCAGAAAAGAGAGAGCATCTCGTTTTTCTTTTATGGGGTGGTTTCGCACAGAAGAAAGGAAAAAAAATAAACGACCAAAGGCATCAAATACTCGATACGGGCCATCCCTCACCGCTCAGCGCAAACAGAGGATACTGGTTTGGAAACAAGCATTTTAGCAAGGCAAATGAGTATCTGAGAGCGCATCAGCTGGATGAAATAAGCTGGTAGAAAAAAACTAATTTTTTTCTAATTTTTTATAGGTGAATTCTACAAGATACGCAGTTAGGAAGATCAATAGCACGATATAAACACCAATTCGATTGCTTGTGAATTGTTGCCAGAATAACGAAATAAGGGCGATTAGACAAAGGAAAAATCCGAAGGAAGAAATCCACTTACTGGAATTCGTTTTTTTGGCTAGTTTAAAGTTTGCCAGGTTGACAAGAGCAAATATCCATAAAAAACCGGCGCTTCCCGCGGTAGAAATGCTTTCCAGATTGAGAGTGTTTGCAAGTACTAGGGTCAATAGGGCGGTTATCAATAGACCTATTGGTTGATTCCAATAAATTTTGCTGAATTCATGCGGTAATTCATCTTCTTCAGCCAGTTGATAGTTTACTCTGCTGCCACCATAAAGTGTCGCATTGATGGCTGAAAAAGTTGAAATTAATGCCGTAATACTGATGATAGCAAAGCCTACCTTACCTAAAATAGGTTCGGCTGCCACGGCAAGTACATATTCCTGTGCTTGGGCAATGTCATCAAATGAAACCGATCCTACCGTTATAATAGCAATGCAAACATACAATACAACAACGGCTGCCGTTGAGATATAGAACGCTTTAGCGGTATTTGTTTCTGGATTTTTAAGATTGGGAATGGCGTTTGCAATTAATTCAAAACCTTCATAGGCCACAAAAATAACCATACCTCCGCTTACAATCTTTAAGGGGCTTTCCCAGTGAGACGGATTCATTTGAAAGAGTTGATCACTTGAACTCAGCCCGTAAGCTCCCAGAAAAATAAATCCTATCAGAATGACCATTTTTACAAAAACAGCAATAGATTCGGCGATACTGACAGCTTTAAAACTAATGTAATTTAAGGCGGTGGAAAATAGGACAATACCCGACAATAACAAATGTTTATCAAAGTTGTAATCACCGGTAATTTGAATCATTTTTGCCCCATAAGAGCCAAAAGCTGAAGCATAGAGCGCAAGCATAATAATATAGCTCAGCCATAAAAGATTATTTGTTCCTCCGCTAAAAACGGTTTTCCCAAAACCTTGGGTGATAAAATTTACAGTTCCACCTGAGGAGGGGTATGTTTTAGATAATTGAACGTATGAATAGGAGGTGAGTAAGGCAATAATTCCTGCGATTAAAAAAGCGATGGGTGTAGCCCCTTTGCTCAATTCGACAGCAAGTCCTAAAACAGCAAAAATACCACCTCCAACCATACCACCAATACCTATGGCTATGGCATCTTTTAGTCCAATTTCATTTTTGTTTTTCATCTGTTTCGTTCACCGTCAATTTACAAATAATTAGTTGTTTATTGAAACGAGGGTTAAGACCATTTCTTCATCGGCAGGTCCATCGTCAAACATTGAATGAACAGAAATCAACTGGATTGTTTTTCCGGAATGTTCTTAAGAATCAGTTGTAAAAAAGTCCAGAATCGCTGTGTTGATGAGATGCTGGCTCTTTCATCCGGAGAATGGGCTCCTTTAATTGTGGGACCGAATGAGATCATGTCCATATCAGGATAATGCGTACCGAGTAAACCACATTCTAATCCTGCATGACAGGCGACAACGGCGGGTTCGCTTTTGAAAAGGTCACTGTAGATAGAGGTTAATACCTTAAGGATGGGTGAATCCCGATTCGGGCTCCAACCAGGGTAAGAACCTGAAAATTGAACCTCGAACCCATTGGTTTCGAAGGTTTCTTTTAAGGCATTCGCAACTTCCATTTTACTCTTTTCCACGGATGATCTTGTTAAGGAAGCGATGTGCATGTCCTTGTTGCCAACGTTGACTCTGGCAATATTATTAGATGATTCTACCAAATCCGGAATCCCCGGACTCATACTATAGACACCATTGACTGCATTCTCAAGTGCATTGATAAGGGCAGTCTGATCTTCCACGGACATACAGGTCAAAGGTCTTTCTACTTCTAATAATTCACAGCTCAGGTTCGGTTCTGTTGTTGCGAACTCTTTCAGAATAATATCACGTGTAGTTTCAAAATTTTCTTTAAGCTGCTGAATGTTTTCTTCAAGACAGCTCAGGAGCGCCACGCTTTCTCTGGGTATGGCATTTCGCAAACTCCCGCCATCAATTTGACTTAATTTGATGATGTCAAGATTAGATTTTAAAAGTTGGTTCATGATTTTATTTGCATTGCCCAATCCTTTATGAATATCCATCCCTGAGTGACCTCCCTGCAGTCCTTTGACGCTTATTCGAAAACCTAGACAATCATCTTCAACTATCAACTCAGCATAACTCTTTGACGCGGTAACATCAATGCCTCCTGCGCAACCGATGTCAATTTCGTCATCTTCTTCGGTATCCAGATTCAGTAGAATATCTCCTGTCAAATAGCCGGCTTCCAAGCCTTGAGCACCGGTCATACCTGTTTCTTCATCGATTGTAAACAGGGCTTCAATAGCAGGATGCTCCAGATCATTACTCGACAGGACACTCATGATGGCAGCAACGCCCAAGCCATTATCCGCACCTAAGGTTGTTCCCGCTGCTTTAACCCAATCACCATCCACTTTCATGTTGATTCCTTCAGTGGCAAAATCAAAGTTCACATCAGCATTTTTCTGATGTACCATGTCTAAATGGGACTGCAGAACCACACTTTTTCTCGACTCCATTCCCGGAGTCGCTGGTTTTCGAATAATCACATTACTTACCGGGTCAACAATTGTTTCCAAACCGAGTTTTTTTCCAAAAGCAACCATAAAAGCAACAATTTCCTCTTCTTTTTTAGAAGCTCTTGGAATTGCATTGATGTCTGCGAAATGATTCCAAACTATTGTTGGTTCCTGTGATCTTACCGTAACGTTTTCCATATGATGTTCTTTTACCCTGTGGGTTTCTATTATTAGTCGATGTCTGTGATGACCTGGTCAAGATGCTTTCGTACTTTTTTCATCCGGCTCATAACGTCATCTTCTGCTCTAAAGCCTACAGGCAGCAGTAATACAGATTTTAGATTCTTTTCCTGTAAATTGAGCGCCTCATCAAATTTACCGGGATTAAAGCCTTCCATAGGGCATGAATCTATACCCTGTTCAGCACAGACTGTCATTAGAGTTCCTATATTGATATAGGCCTGATTGATCGAAGAACTGTCTATTTGTTCTCTTGATTTGTTCTTGAAAATAGATTTTAGCTGGTCGCGGAATTTTCCGATGATATCTTCAGAGGTTCCCCTAACTGTTTTTTCCAACTCAAAATAAGAATCGATAGAGTTTTCGTCTAAAGCGGTATCAATGCAAATGACCAGCAGATGAGAGCAAGTGGTTATCTGCTGTTGAAAATAAGCATGAGGCAGCAGTTTAGCTTTGAGTTCATCTCCCTGAATTACAAGCATCTTTAGAGGCTGAAGACCAAAAGAGGTTGCCGTGAGGTTGAAGGCATTTTTAAGAACCATTAATTGTTCCTGACTCAATTTTTTTGAACTGTCAAACTTTTTACAGGCATATCTCCACTGAAGACTTTCGATAATATTTTTTTCTGAATTCATGCTTTATTGGCTGATTTAACGGAGTTCTGCTCTGGAACACTTAGGCGTTTAGAGATTGCATTTTAACGAGGTTAAAGTAGACTCCTTTCTTTTTTAAGAGTTCATCATTTTTACCCTGTTCTACTATTTTCCCCTTCTGTAATACGACAATATGATCTGCATTCTGAATGGTAGAAAGTCTGTGAGCAATCACAACTGAGGTTCTGTTTTTCATCATTTTTTCCAGGGCATCCTGCACGAGTTTTTCAGATTCCGTATCCAGGGCTGAAGTGGCCTCATCCAAGATCATAATCGGAGGGTTTTTTAGCACGGCCCTTGCAATGCTTAAACGCTGCTTTTGACCACCGGATAATTTGTTTCCGCCATCACCGATATTGGTTTCATATCCCAAGGGTAAATCCTTAATAAATTCATGGGCGTTGGCAATGGTTGCTGCCTCTAAGATTGCCTCCTCAGATTTATCTTCCACCCCTAAGAGAATATTGTTTTTAACGCTGTCATTAAACAAAATTGAATCCTGAGAAACCAGACCTTGAAGATCTCTTAATGATTTTTTCGTGATATCCTTAATGTCAATCCCGTCAATTTTTATACATCCTTCGTTCACATCGTAGAACCTCGTTATGAGGTTTGCAATGGTGGATTTTCCACTACCTGATTGTCCTACAAAGGCAACCGTTTTTCCTTTGGGTATTTCTAATGAAAAATCTTTCAGCACGTAGTCATCTTCGTATTTAAAAGAAATGTTTTGAATGGAAATATGGGCATCAAAGCTGTTTTTGACCTGAGCGTCATTCTTATCTTTTAACGGAGATTCTGTATTCAAAATTTCAAGGACACGTTCAGCGGCGGCATCCCCTTTTTTAACCCCATACACAGCTTTTGAAATAGCCTTGGCAGGTGTCAATATATTGTAAGCCAGTCCCATATAAACGATAAAGGCATCAGGTGCCAAGGTTTTGTCTACCAACACTAAAGATCCTCCATACCACAATAAAATTGCGATCACTGTGATTCCTAAAAATTCACTTAAAGGCGAGGCCAGGTTTTTTCTGTTTAACAGGGTGTTTGAAAAATGATAAAACCGCGAGGTTGAATCGCGAAACTTTTTATTAAAATAGGGTTGTGCATTAAAACCTTTGATAACGCGCAAGCCACCCAGTGTTTCTTCGAGAATTGATAAAAACTGACCTTGTTCTTTTTGAACATTATCAGATTGCTTTTTGAGTGATTTACCAACCAAGGAAATGATATACCCTGAAATAGGGATAAAAATAAAAACAAAAACGGTCAATTGAGGACTCAGGGCCAGCATCGCAATAATCGTAAAAATGATCGTTAGAGGTTCTCGTACGATTAATTCTAAAATGGATAAGAAGGAATGCTGAATTTCTAAAACGTCTGTAGAAATTCTGGCAATCAAATCTCCTTTTCGTTTTTCTGAAAAGTAGGATAGGGGCAGGTCCACCGTTTTTTCATATAAATCATTTCTCAAATCTTTTAAAACACCATTTCTCAGAAAAGTGATAAAAAACAAGGCGAGGTACCCAAAGAGGTTTTTGAGTAAAAAAGTAGCAATGACAATAAAAATCATAAACATCAAGGCCTTGAGTTCTCCTTCAGTATTGACTTTTTGGGTGATAAAATAATTGATATAATTCTCAATATAATCTCCAAGTTCAA
>NZ_JBPCUJ010000148.1:0-3409 GCF_051011215.1 Lutimonas sp. | reverse complement strand
ATACCAACCTATACCACCCGGTAGAAATGCAGTACAACCTTCTAAATCTTCAGAAAAATCATGCTCTATGCTCCAATCATGAGGAAGATCCAGTTTTGTCCAACCAGAGGGTTTATAGGTTGTTAATGAATAATCAGGTGAGTCAGAAAGGGTAAAAAGCCAGTCGTTGTTAAAGCTGGTCAGGTTTTGTGCATTGGATGACAGGCCCAAACTTAATAGAAAAGTTAATACGCATATCTTTAGTGATAAAAAACGTGTGCTCATTTTCATAAAACAGGAAATTAAAAAACGGTTTAGCCATTCAAATTAAGTCTATTTATTGAATAATATCTAAGTGTTTCTTATCTGCTGTCAGCACTATTTTATCAAAGATTTATTGAAAGAGAAGAGTCTTTCCGATTTTTATTCTTTTACTTAAACCCTACATATATTGATAAACGATTTATCTTTATTCGAAATGAGAAAAGTCAATTTTATAGTCAGGAGCAGGGAGAGGATGTGGCAGGAAGAGACATTTATAAAGGTGTTGCAGGACCCGAAATACTATTGGGTTCTAATTAAATGCACCTGAATATCAAGACCTTTAATCATTGATAAAATACTTTCTGTATTGGCTACGAAAAATTACCTTGTTCAATCCTAAACGCAATTCCAATTCACTCCATTTCTTTTTTTTCAAAAACCGCAGTGATCGATTTATTCGAATTCATTGTAATTAAAATCGGATTTTCTTGCCCTGAGGCGTCCCCCTGCCATTCTTTAAAAGTATAGGATTCTGATGGTGTTACAGTTATTCTGGCAACTTCGCCCGGTAAATAGGTCCCTCTGGAAGGACTAACGGACCCTCCCTCTTCTACTGATTTCGAAACCATTAAAACATATTGCAAATCATCATCGTCGTCACAAGATGAAAATGTTGATAAAATCAAGAAAAGTGCAAAGACGAGCCTAAGGGCCGATAAATTTGTATACATAGTTTAATAATTAAATATTTCTGTTCCCAAACTTAAATAATTATCGCTTAATTCAAAAGTCTAGGTGGAATATATTATGAATTTAGTGGGGGCCGATGATTTATCCATTCTGTTTATTGACTTTGGAACCGAAGGGAGTTAACTTCGTTGATCCCAAAGGGGAGCTCCCTAACAAGTAATAAGAAAAATCCGCTAAGGCGTCTTTCATTTTTTATTTCCAAGAATTTTTTCCTTTAAGCTTTGCCTAGTCAAAATCCTTGGAAATAAAAAAAATCCTTCTATCGAATTTGCAGGTGATTTATAGGTTATTTGTGGCAAGAATACTCAGAATTGGTCAAATGGTTTGAATTGTTAATGAACTTTAGATTTTTTTGGAGGAAGCGAATATAGACTAGGTTTATCCGGTTCAACTACCCCATTAATTTCAACATAGACTCGCCATTCTTTAGCTAACTCTTCTAATACATCTGAATGAATTTCTGCCAGATCTTTTGATTCCCCAGGGTCTGATTCAAGATTATATAGTTGCCATTTACCCGATCCATAGGGTTCAGGAAGTTTTAATATTTTCCAATTGCCTTTCCTATAAGCTCTAATTCCAAATAATTCAGATCCAAATCCTCGTTCATCAAAATCAATGCTCTTCTCGCCTTTTATTAATTGAACCATTGACTTCCCTTGCATTGCTAACAATTCAACTTCGTTGTTGCTTGTCAAGGTCTTCTCTGCTGATAATTCATCTGCCGGATGATCAACATTAGCTGCATCCAGCACTGTTGGCATTATATCCATAATATGAACCGGTTTTTTAATATGAGAGGTACTCTGATTCCATTGCTTTGGGGGTTTGATTATTAATGGGCTCATTACCCCACCTTGACTTTGATAGCCTTTCATTAGCCTAAATGGAGCAGCAATTCCATAAGCCCAGCCAGGACCTATATCAATGTTCGAATTTTGAAGCCCACGATTCTCTAAACTATTATCAAAAGTATCCATGAAACTCATATCAGCACCTGCAAGATTCAGATAATCCTCCATAGTTGTTTTACTGGGTCCGTTATCCGAAAATACAAGAATCATGGTATTGTCATAAGCCTTTAGTTCTTTTAATTTCTGCACCAGCAACCAAATATTATGATCTAGTCTATCGATCATTGCTGCATAGACCGCCATGTCTCTTGATGCATTATCTTTTTCTTTCTGATTTAAGTCGTCCCAGGCTGGGATCCACTCAGGCCGCACTTGGGGGGCTATTTGAGGATCGATCAAACCAATAGACTTAAGTTGTTCAAGTCGCCTCAGCTGCAATTGATCCCACCCGTCTTTATACTGATCCTGATACTTCTTGATTAATTCATCCGGGGCATGAAGAGGGTTATGGGGAGCCGTAAAAGACAGATAGGCAAAGAAGGGTTTCTTGTTTTCACCTTGCTCAATATAGTTGATGATTTTTTCGGTATAAAAATCAGATGAATAAAAAATTTTGGGGAATTCCTGAACTGGTTTTCCGTCATTGATATAAGTTCCTGGTTTATTAGGAAATAACGGGGTGTTATCCCAGTGGCTTGCACCACCGTTCAGAAGTACAAAGCTCCTTTCAAAACCCCTGCCAGAAGGCCAGGTGTTTGCTTGCTTATTACCTAGATGCCATTTTCCTGCCATCATGGTATAATAACCTCCGTCTTGCAATACCTCAGCCATGGTTGTCACGCGATGATTTAAAAACCCCTCGTAACCAGGTTTTCCTTTCTGATTTTCGGTAACCACCACATGCGAACCCATTCCAGTTCTATGGTGATCCATCCCGGTCAATAATGAAGCCCTTGTTGATGAACAATTCGGAGTAACATTAAATTGACTGAACATGACTCCTTCTGAAGCCAGTTTATCAATAGAAGGCGTATTTATTTCACTTCCAAACGGCCCTAAATCACTATAACCGGCATCGTCTAATACAATTAAAATTATATTCGGTTTTTTCTCCTTTTCTTCTAGCTTTTCAACTTTTGAACATGAAATAAACAAAAGATTCAAAGACAGTAAAGAAAATGCTATAAAACTATAGGTGATAATTTTAATCTTCATGATATTAGAGTAATTACTAAAGTTAAAAAAAATCGAGATCATTACTAATGGTTATCCGCTCCTCCACTAGGGTCATATGGGTAATCTTTGTACTTATCAATAAATTCGTTAGCATCAAAAGGTAAGTTTTCCATTTCAGCGGGAGGATTTACCAATGCCTTAGTTTCATCCCTGGCATTGGATATACCGGTATAAGACATCCCATGTTTTTGCACCGTATGAGGAAATTTCTTTATCCAGGCATCATGGCGTGCTCTCATTCTTTTAAAAGGTTCTTTCATATGAAATGACTGTACAACCATAGGATGAACTTCACGGTGATCATTGTATAAATCAATTACTGAGGT
>NZ_JBPCUJ010000147.1:0-3288 GCF_051011215.1 Lutimonas sp. | reverse complement strand
CCTTGCAGGGTCTCTTCTCCGGTTAACATTTTTTGAGAAACTAATTCAAGTAAATATTGTCCACTAAAAATGTACATACCTAAAGCTCCTATAGAATAAATATCCACTCTTTGATCTGCATTAAATGGATCACGAATGCGTTCGGGTGCCATAAACATAGGCGTCCCACCGATCCTATTAATCTGGGTTTGTTGAGAAATAGTTGTGTCGACTTCCTTTACTAACCCAAAGTCAAGCAATTTAACAACATCTACAGCCCCACCCTGATTGCAAAGCATTACATTCATTGGTTTAATGTCTCGGTGAACCAATCCTTTTTCATGCGCTTCCTTTAAGGACAGGCAAATATGGTAAAGAATATATATGCCCCTTGCGACTGAAATATCGTTCTTACTATTTACAATTTTATCCAAGGAAACCCCATTAAGAAACTCCATCACATAGTAAAAATCATTATTCTCAGTAGTACCATAATCGTAAACCTTAATTGTGTTAGGATGAGATAATGACGAAGTTATTTTCACTTCTTTTTCGAAGCGATCAAGCATATCTGTATTTACAAAATCATTCTTCAATATTTTAATGGCCACAGGATTTTTAAGGAAAGTATGTTCTGCTCTATATACCTGGCCAAATCCTCCTTCGCCAATTTTCTCTCTTAGTTTATACTGCCCTAGAATACTGAAATCATCAACCTTCTTCCCTATTCTAGCGATACGAACATTTGAATTAAATAACAAAAAAGATAAAATCAGAATTATGATATAAAACACAATGAAGGTGTATTTAAAATAACCTAATGAAGCCAGTGCCTCATCATAATCTTCTTCAGTAATAATCCCGAAGTTGTATTCAGGAAGCCATGTATACGCTCCAATGACTTCAATGCCTCTATAATCTCTATAGGGAATCATAAGGTCCCCAGAATATATGGAATCTTTTGAAGCCAAATGGTTTAATGCCAAATCTACTATTCTAGTAAATGGCTGTTCTACTTGTTGCGTTTCAGGTATATCTCCATCCATTACATTAAGTCCTGGATCTTTTAAATCTATGTTGTAAATCGTTTCAGCAAGTGTGTCGTGATTTAATAAATAGGTCTCTCGAAGTTCCTTTGTAAACCTGCTCGAAGAAAGCATTTTTCCATCGTCATTGAAAGCGTAGGTCTCACTGGTGGCGCCATGCTTAGACAATTTAAGAATATTAGAAAAGCTGCCTTTTGCTTGATATGAACCTGCCAGAATTGCAATGACTTGCTGATCACTATTAAAAACAGGACATAAAAAATTTACCCAAGCTTCTCTTTTAATCGCATCACTGTATCCATCACTGAAATTATTTATCAAATCATAATTGTTGATTGGTGGGATAAAAACTATTTCTCCATTTTTTGCCCTCAAATAATCCTTGTAAATCATTTCACCCAAATCGAAGTTGAGCATTGATGTAATTCCTGTAGAGTCAACAAGAGAATTCCCTATAAGGATTTTAGGACTATTATTACTTAATAATGAAAGTAAACCAAATTTATTAACGGCACCTTCCTTTTGAAACCATTTTGTGGCTTCTTTAGCTACCTTAGATGTTCTTAACAATTCTAAAGACTCATCCAAATTTTCCAGACTATCAATGGCTTTCGCAAAATTTATCAGCTCATCATTAAGAGCGATAGCTTCAATCTTGTTACTTTCATTAATCAACCAACCTTGAAAAACTTCTGTAGTAGTATTTAGTAGTGCTTTTTTTTCTTCACGCTCTGAATTTAGAATACTGTTGCGAATATAATTCCCTGAAATAAATCCTGTTCCCAAAAGTAATATGAGAAACAAAAAAATCAGTATTAGCCTGTTTTTTTTGTTTCCAAAAAGTACTTTGGTCCAATTACTGACAACTTTAGAGCGAAAAACCGAATCTTTCCTGCCTACAAGTTTGGTTTTGTCCTTTTCAGAATCAATTAAAATTTCAGATTTATTCGACTCCTCTTCATGGATCTCTTTAAACAAGGACAAAACTTCAGTTTTTAACTGATCATTACCAGCGCAAAAAACATCTATTTTGCTTAAACCTTCTTCATAGGGTAGGTCTATAACTTTCGATAGAATTTCGGAAACCTTTTCGTGGAGTTCTTTTGAATTCATTAAATATCGCTCTTCATGAATTTTTTTAACCAGGCCTTTGCAACCCTCCAATCGATTTCAATGGTTTTAATTGAAACTCCCAGTTCATCTGCAATTTCCTGCATTTTCATTCCTCCAAAAAATTTCAGTTCCACCACTTTTGCCTGTCTTTCATGAACCTCCTCTAGTTTTTCCAATGCCTCATCTAAAGACAAAATGACCTCATCTTTTTCAACAGAATATGTCAATGCCTCTTCAAGGTCCAATTTTCTTTCTCCAGATCCCCTTTTTTGAGCGTTTTTATGCCGTGCGTGGTGCACCAATACCCTGCGAATTGCCTGAGCTCCAACCGCGTAAAAATGAGATCTGCCTTTCCAATCTATGTGATCCTGATCAACAAGACTCATATAGGCCTCATTTACTAATATCGTGGGTTGAAGGGTATGACCTTTATTTTCTCTTCTATATAATTTTTCGGCAATATTATGAAGATTATCATAAACCAAGGGGTAAAGATCTGCTGACCGATTACCACTATCAATGTTTTGTAGTATTTGTGTAACCTCACTTTTTTTGTTGGACATATAGAAAAATTGAAATGAATAATTTACAAATATAAAAATACAAAAATAAGTCTTCCAGAGATATCCGTAGCCCTTATTGCCTTTATTCGGACATCAGCATTCTATAACTTGTTTATAGTCATATAACTACATGTAGTTATTATTCTTTTAGGGTTTTATTAGAATTATAACCCTGTTTTAAATGAAGGTCAATAAAACATATTGATTTTGCACAGAATAGTAATTTAAAAATATAATTATGAAAAAACATGTAACATTAATTTTAGGACTAGCAATTGCAGCTTCATCATTTTTAACTAGTTGCGGCGCATCATCGGGAACAACGGCAAATAGAAAGAATTCTGTACATCATATTCACCATGGAAATAGCGTTTATGGAGCTCCATATTACCATGACAGAGATATTATTATCGTTGATCCTGTAGTTCCAGATATTGATATTCCTGAACCCGTGGTACTTCCAGAAGACGATTGGTAATACAGGACATCAGGTAATAAGCTACGGACTGCTCTATCCTCCATATGGAGAGAGAAGCTTTTTTTTTACTCAAATCCTATTTCCTAACACATGGAAAAACTATAGATCC
>NZ_JBPCUJ010000146.1:0-29059 GCF_051011215.1 Lutimonas sp. | reverse complement strand
CTTCTAAGGAAACCGCAAAAAGCTCCATCAGGTTGGTCCCTGCATAATCTCTCAAAAAGTTGGAGTCATTTTTTTTGATTTTCTGAACTTTTTTCCTTCCAAGCTTTTTCCAACTCTCTAATAATCTATGATCGAAAATAGCTGATAAAAAATTTGATTTAGAATTTTCAATAATCAAACAATGTGCAAATTCATGTATGCATAAATTTATCCCATCATCCGGGGCGTTAAAACCATTTTGCACGGCGGGCCATGCCAAACTCACAGTTTTGGTATTAAGGTTGACATCACCCTTAAATAATTTATCAATATGCCTGTAGCTATAATTTCTAGGAGCTATAAATATATTATTCAATATATGCAGTCTGTCTCTTTTAAGACCAAAAGTAATTTGTACAAAAGCACTAGAAATCAAAAGTTTCATTTCTAAGGTCAATTCAAAATTTCTCTCATGATCGAAATTAGTTGACCTGTAAAAAATTAAAGTCCTTATGCAGAATATCGACTTATTTAAATCAGATAATTTCCTGTAATAGAAACTCGAATTCATCAATATTTTATGACAATTCAAGCGTTCCCAGTCGTTTAACAAGAATTTAAAAAGCCTATATTTTACAGTCACCTACGTATCTTAATTCAAATCTAAAGAAAATGAAACCTTACTCTGATTTTCCATCTTTAGTCGATCCTTTATCATTCGTAATTTCTAATGTAGGTCCTGTATTTTTCTCAGTATCTGTATGAATTTCCGATCCCGATGACAGACCGCCTTCTTCCCCTTTTAAATAATTAGGTAAATTCATACCTGCCATATCAAACATTTCCTGTAATGGTGGTACTGCCTTATATAATCCTGAAATAAAATTAGATGTAGAAGTTTTCCCATCTTTACTACCTCCGTTTTCCCAAACGGTAACTTTATCTATTTTAATATTCTTAATGGCATCTGCCTGGGTTTTAACCAATTCCGGTAATTTATCAGCAACCAAGAGCAAGACCGCATCTTTAGCATCATCACCAGCAGCCTTTACAATTTCTTCAAGTCCTAATGCTTGTTTTGTTAAAATCTCGTACATACCTTTTGCTTCAGCTTCTTTCTTCATGAAAATAGCATCCGCTTCACCTTTGGCTACTCTTCTAATTTGTTCCGCTTCTGCTTCTGCATCGATTTCAATTTTTTGCTTATCTATCTTGGCAGGAACCAGAATATCCGCTCCTTGCTCAGCCTCTTTTCTCATTGCTCTTGCATCTTCAGCAATTTTTTCCGCTGCATAAGCTTCCTCAAGAGCTTTCGCCGCCTGAACCTTTTCAGCGGCTGTTGCTTTTCTATCTGCTTCAGCTTCTCTTTCTCTTCTTAGGGCATCTGATTCAGCAATTTCAATTTTTGAAATATTTTCTCCTTCTATGGCTTTTGCATTTGCGGTCGCTGTTTTAACTCTTTCTACCTGCTCTGCTTCAGCTTCACCAATTTTGGCTTTTGCCATGGCATCAGCAGTTTGAACTCTTTCTTTTTGATTCGCATTTGCTTCTCCAATCATAGCTGTAGCATTTTTATCCGCTACCTGAACTCTTTCATTTTGGTTTGCTTCTGCTTCCCCAATTTTCGCCAATGCGATAGAATCTGCTACTTGTACCCTCTGATCTTGAACCGCTACCGCTTGTCCAATAGCCCCATCTCTATCTTTCTGTGCCACGGTGATTTTTGCATCATTAATAGCCTTAGCTGCAGCTTCTTTACCTAGCGCCTCAATATATCCCGATTCATCATGAATATCTGTAATATTTACATTGATCAATTTCAATCCAACTTTCTTAAGCTCTGCCTCAACACTATGAGTAATATGAGATAAAAACTTGTCTCTATCTGAATTGATCTCTTCAATATCCATTGATGCCACTACCAATCTTAATTGACCAAAAATAATCTCTTGAGCTAAATCCTGCACGGCGTCCAGGTTTTGACCCAAAAGTCTTTCAGCCGCATTTTGCATCACACTGGGTTCCGTCGATATACCGATCGTAAATCTTGAGGGAACATTAACCCGTATGTTTTGTTTACTCAAAGCATTGGTCAAGTTCACTTCGATGGAAATAGGTGTTAAATCTAAAAACTCATAATCTTGAATTATTGGCCAAATAAAAGAAGCTCCACCATGTACACATTTCGCAGATTTCCCGCCTCCTGTTTTTCCGTAAACCACTAAAATCCTGTCAGATGGGCATCGTTTATAACGACGTGCCATAGAAAAAAAGAATACAAATAAGATAAAGACGACAGCGCCAATTAAGTAAACCCCGGTAATTCCGGTTTGTAACATTAATAGAGATAAATTCATTATGATTTTTATTTAGATAATTTTTCGACAAGTAATATTTCAGCACTGACAATTTCGAGAACTTTAACCATTGTACCAGTTGCCAAGTCACGTTCTGCATCTGTGATGGCCTCTAATTCTCTCAAACTTCCTTGCACTTTTATTTGAACTTTACCCATTTTAGATCTATTAGCACCTATCGGTAAATAAACTTCACCAATCACTCCCACTGCATTCTGCACATTTAAAGTACCTGAAGCAGCTAGTTTGTGCATCCAATAGAATAAAGATGAGGTCAAAACCATCATTATTAGTCCTGATATAGTTGAAATGATCAAGGTGAGAGAAACTGAAAGCCCTCCATCAATACATGCGACTCCAGACCATCCGAATATGGTAACAAAAGCTACTATATTTTTGAATGTGAAAAATTGGAATCCAACGCCACCATCATCACTTGAAAAGCTATCGGCATCCGATTCCATATCGACATCTCCGCCTCCAATAAAAGTTAAAACAAAAATAATTAGAAAAATTACAGAACCTATCAGGGCAATCACCCAATAGGCTTGTTCAAGGGTTGACATCCCTTCAAAAAACTGATTCATAGATTTGGTTTGAAGGGTGAATATAGAAAAAAAAACATTTTTTTTTATAAAAATCACAAGATATTTTATCCATATTTACAATTCACTTTTTATCTATCTGATAATCAATAAACCCATTCCAACTGATATATAAAAACACCCCCTCTACCTGGTCTTCTGAAACCAAACTCTCCGTACTTCCAAATGAAAAATATTCAAGATTAAAATAGGGTATCAAAAGCTCATTCCTTGTTACTTTTAAATCAAAAATTTCTTTAAAAACATTCTCTCGCACAATGGAATTGACTTTTGATATACAAAATTCTGAAGTTTTTACTAAAAAAATTATTAGAATTTACTTATATTTAAAGTAATAATAATCAACACCTTATACTATCTACAGGATAATTTAAGATCATTTACAGTCTTAATTCTTAAGTATTAACCCTTAATTCAAACCTTCCTATGTCTTCAAGAGAAATAGAGGTAATCCTTAGTCGTCAATTGGCTGACTCATTATCTACCTCCGTATTTATAGTAGATCCGGAAGGAAATCTGATTTTTTATAATGAGCCCGCTGAAGAACTTCTTGGCTTGAGATATGAAGAAACAGGAGCCATGCCGATGGCTGAATGGTCCTCCATATTTACACCAAGAGATGATGATGGAAATGTACTTCCCCCGGAAGAGCTACCCTTAGTGCAAACCATGTCTGAGCAATTACCTGCGCATGGAGAATTCTGGATTAAAAGCTTAAAAGGCAAAAAATTTAAAATTTCTGTCACCTCCTTCCCAATTATGGGACGGCCCAACCGTTTTTTGGGAGGCATTGCCATTTTTTGGAAAAAAATAGAAAAATGAAAATTACGATTTGGGGCTGCCGGGGATCTATGCCGTCACCAGGAGCCGAAAAAAACAAATATGGCGGCAACACCTCTTGCGTTCAGATTGAACACAACAAGACCTGTTTGATTTTAGACGGTGGCTCCGGAATTCAAAAACTGGGAAAAGCCCTGGATCCGGAAATCAATGAAATCAATATATTGCTGACACATCTGCACATTGACCACATTATGGGCCTGGGTTATTTTGGTCCTTTTTACAATCCAAATTGCAATATTAACATCTGGGGACCTTCAGGTTCGTCGGAAAGTTTAACGGTTCGACTAAGACGGTATTTTTCACCTCCTTTTTTCCCTGTAAGACTCAATGAATTGCCCGCCCATGTCGCGATTAAGGAAATTGATAATACATGTTTTCAAATCGATGACTTTACAATTCATTCTGAATACTTATGTCACCCTGGTGCTACCGTAGGATACAGGTGTGAGGCCGATGGTACTGTTATTTCATATATGCCGGACCACGAACCCTCCTTAGGTTCCAGCGATTTTCCGAATTCGTCCGAATGGTGCAGCGGATTTAATATCGCTCGGGAGGCTGATATCCTTTTTCATGACGGTCAATACAATAATGAAGAATACGACAGAAGAATTGGCTGGGGGCATTGTTCTATGGACAATGCTATAGATTTCGCTACCTTATCGAAAGTAAAGAAAATGGTGCTCTTCCATCATGATCCCACCAACAAGGATGCTGACCTGGAGCTTATGCTGGCCGAATCCATAAGCCGTAAAAAGTTTGATTACGACTTGATTCTGGGAAAGGAAAATGATGTCTTTGAATTTTCATAATGAGCAATTAGTTTCTCGCAATGCTCGATCATCAACCCATCCACCCTTCTCTATCCAAACTTCGATATTGAATAGCTTCCGCAATATGTCTGGGTTGGATTTCCTTCTCACCTTCCAGGTCTGATATTGTCCTGCTTACCTTCAGTATCCTGTCATAAGCCCTTGCAGATAAACCTAACTGATGCATGGCTGTTTTTAATAAGTCCTGTGAAGTGCCATTCAATTTGCAATAGTTGCGGATCTGTTTCAGACTCATTTGCGCATTGTAATGAATATTCTTACTGGATGCATACCTGCTTGTTTGAATATCTCTGGCAGCCTTCACCCTTTTTCGAATGCTTTCACTCGATTCCCCTGATTGTTTTCCTGACAACTCTTCAAAGGGCACAGGTTGCAATTCAATATGTAAATCAATACGATCCAGTAAAGGTCCTGATAACTTACTTAAATAACGACGTGCATCGTGTACAACGCCCTGTGACTCCTGTCCTTGTTCAACGAAAAAACCTCCCGGACTCGGGTTCATACTGGCCACCAGCATAAAACTACTGGGATAAGTAATTGTAAACTTGGCTCTTGAAATGGTCACTTCCCGATCTTCCAGTGGCTGCCGCATCACCTCCAAAACGCTCCGTTTAAACTCTGGCAATTCATCAAGAAAAAGAACTCCGTTATGAGACAAGGAAATCTCACCCGGCTGCGGATAGGTCCCACCTCCAACCAAGGCCACATCGCTAATGGTATGGTGAGGCGATCGAAAAGGTCTTTGGTAGATCAACCCTGAATTTCCATTTAATTTTCCCATCACAGAATGAATTTTAGTGGTCTCTAAAGATTCTCTTAAGGACATAAGGGGTAAAATACCAGGCAATCGTTTGGCCAGCATAGTCTTTCCAGATCCAGGTGGACCAATGAGTATAATATTGTGTCCTCCTGCCGCAGCAATCTCCATACATCGTTTAATAGTCTCCTGCCCTTTCACGTCCAAAAAATCCAACTCTTGATCTGTATTCTTTTGGTGATGCTCATTTTCAAAATCAATTTTCATCGGGTCTGGAAATTCTTGTTCTTTAAAAAAACTTACCACCTCTGAAATGTTTTTAGCAGGATAGACCTCTAAACCTTCTACCACAGCAGCTTCCCTGCCATTATGTTCCGGTAAAATAAAGCCTTTAAAACCATCTTTCTGAGCCTGTATTGCTATGGGTAATGCGCCTTTGATAGGGTTCAAACCACCATCGAGAGACAATTCTCCCATGATCACAAAGCGCTCCAATAATTTTGAATCCAATTGTCCAGAAGCCGCCAGAATTCCGAGAGCCAATGGCAGATCATAGGCAGATCCTTCTTTACGCAAATCAGCAGGTGCCATATTCACTGTGATCTTTTTCCCTGGAAATTTAAACCCTGAGTTTTTTAAGGCAGCTGATATGCGAAAACTACTTTCTTTGATTGCACTGTCCGGCAATCCTACCAAATGATAGGCAATGCCCTTGTCAATATTGACCTCTATGGTAATCGTAATGGCCTCCACCCCCAGCACTGCACTTCCATATACCTTTACCAGCATAAATCTGTTCTTTACTATAAGTGCAGAAAAAAAGGAAAGTAAACATGAACAGACTGAACCCCTCACTTTCGAAAGGTTCGGAAGTGAAGGGTTCAGTAAAAATAAGACAATGTTGTTTCTATAATTCTAATTTATAAAGTACCTCGCTTGGCTTGTTCTCGTTCTATACTTTCAAAAAGCGCCTTAAAATTCCCTGCTCCAAAACCTCGTGCACCCATTCTCTGAATGATCTCAAAAAACAGGGTAGGCCTGTCTTCTACTGGTTTGGTAAATATCTGCAACAAATAACCTTCCTCATCTGCATCGATCATTATTCCCAGGTTTTTCAGCGTTTCTATATCCTCTCTTAACTCATGACTGAACTCATCCAACCTGCCCGGAACTGCTTTATAATAGGCTTCCGGAGGCGTACTTAAAAATTCTATTCCTCTGGCTCTCAACTTTGACACTGTCGAAATAATGTCATCAGTGGCAACAGCAATATGTTGTACACCCGAACCTTCATAAAAATCGAGGTATTCTTCAATCTGTGATTTCTTTTTTCCTTTTGCAGGTTCGTTGATGGGGAACTTAATACGTCCATTGCCATTGCTCATCACCTTACTCATTAAGGCTGAATAATCAGTATGAATTTGCTTGTCATCAAATGATAAGAAATTTTCAAAACCCATCACGTCTTCGTACCATTTCACCCAGGTGTTCATCTGACCCCATCCAACATTCCCTACCATGTGGTCAATAAATTTTAAGCCACAGGGTGCTGGATTGTATTCTGACTCCCATGCAATAAAACCAGGTAAAAACGTGCCTTTATAATTTTTCCGTTCCACGAACATATGAACGGTTTCACCATAGGTATAGATTCCGGAGCGCACTACTTCACCGTGTTCATCTTTCTCAGTAACTGGTTTTAGATAGGATTTTGCGCCTCTTGACGTGGTTTCTTCCCAGGCCTTTTTGGCATCCTCCACCCACAACGCGACTACTTTGACCCCGTCACCATGTTTTACAATATGATTATTTATGTCCGATTTAGAATTTAGAGGAGTCGTTAAAACCAATTTAATTTTATCCTGTTTTAAGACATAAGAAACCGACTCTTTACTTCCGGTTTCAAGCCCGCGATAGGCAAAAGACTGAAAACCAAATGCAGACTTGTAGAAATGAGCAGCCTGCTTGGCATTCCCCACATAAAACTCTACATAATCTGTACCTAATAATGGCAAAAAATCTTTCGCTCCCTCAAATATTTTCTCCAACCCGTATTCTACATTTTTTATATCACTCATCACATTAATTTTAATGATTTATCCAACTTTTATAATAGGAATCATCCGCTAGTTTTAAGGCTTGTTCTGTCACCATCAGAGGCTTGAAGGTATCCACCATCACCGCAAGTTCTTCCGTCGACTTCTTTCCGATACTTCGCTCCATGGCTCCCGGATGCGGCCCATGCGGAATGCCTGCCGGATGCAGCGTAATCTGACCTACTTCAATATTATTTCTACTCATAAAATCACCATCTACATAATACAAAACCTCATCAGAATCAATATTACTATGGTTGTAGGGTGCCGGAACTGCCTGTGGATGATAATCGTATAGTCTGGGCACAAAGGAACATATAACAAATCCCGAAGATTCAAAGGTTTGATGAATTGGGGGCGGCATATGTACTCTCCCGGTAATTGGTTCAAAATCGTGAATGGAAAATTTGTATGGAAAATTGTATCCATCCCAGCCAACAACACTAAATGGATGATAGGCATATACATACTCATGTATATAATCCTGTTTTTTAACCTTGATAATAAAATCACCTTCCTCATTATAGGTCTCTAACTCACTTGGCGGATGCATGTCCCGTTCGCAAAACGGCGAATGTTCTAACATTTGACCAAACCAGTTTCTATATCTTTTTGGCGTATAGATGGGATTTCGTGATTCAACAATAAACAACCTGTTGTCATCCGTATCAAAATCTATTTGATAGATCATCCCTCGGGGAATCACTAAGTAATCTCCATAAGAGAATTTGATATTCCCCAGCATAGTTCTCAAAACTCCTGTTCCTTTATGGATAAACAGCACCTCATCAGCGTCTGTATTTTTATAAAAATAATCCCGTAACGATTCACTTGTCGCGGCAAGACTGATCTGACAATCACTATTGACCAAAACAGGCACCCGACTCTTTAAATAATCCTTTTCCGGAGCCACCTCATAACCTCTCAAACTAAGAGATTTCATGTTTTTTTCTACTGCAATCTTCGGAGAAACATCATATGATTTCAAGATTTTCTTTACTTGAGTAGGACGTTGTGTATGATATAAAAGTGTTGACATACCATCAAATCCAATGGTTCCGAATAGTTCTTCGTATAAAAAATTATCATCAGCGTCTTTAAAGACAGTGTGCCGTTTAGATGGAATGCTGCCTAACGTATGATATCTCGGCATAGCTTATAGTTTAAATTAGTAATAGAAAGAAGATAGGTACATGAAGACAACCGAAATTATTCGGGCTTTCTCTTCATTAAGAATTTAAGAAGTGATAATAATTCGGCAAAAAAGTAGCTCATATTATATCTGTTCTTTCGATGTTAACAAATATAACGAATATTATTTAAGAATATGAAAATAGGAAGTTGATCTCAACTTATTTCACCTCAACCACTTTTTTGATCTGAGGTGCATGCTTTTTAATGGTAGCCTCCACCCCATTTTTCAAAGTCATTTGATTCACTTTACAACCTATACAGGCGCCGTGAAACTTGATGTTGACTACATCCTCATCCAAGGATACAAAAGAAATATCACCCCCGTCGGTGACCAAATATGGACGAATTTCACTCAGGGCTTTTTCTATATTATCTAAAATTTCATTTTGTACCATGACACGTATTTTATAATTACCGGTATTTACTTAAAATACCGGATTCAAACTAAACTGCACTACATCCCGACATTGTTGTAATTCTAACAACCTCTGTGGGTGGTAAATTTTCATTACGCTTTACCAACTGCGTTAGCATCTTCTTTGTGGTTTCATTAAAGGCACGTTCCAATGGAGAATCATCCTGCAATGCAACCGGGTGTCCTACATCTCCTGCCTCTCTAATACTCTGAACCAATGGAATTTCACCCAGTAAGGCGGTATCCAGATCTGTGGCCAGATTTTTAGCGCCATCCCGTCCAAAGATATAATATTTATTGTCAGGTAATTCTTCTGGTGTAAAGTAGCTCATATTTTCAACAATCCCCAGCACAGGCACCATGATATTTTCTTGTTGGAACATAGCGACACCCCTTTTCGCATCCGCCAGAGCGATGGCCTGAGGAGTACTAACTATAACAGCTCCCGTAATAGGTACTGCCTGCACCATGGACAAATGTATATCACCTGTTCCAGGAGGAAGATCTACCAAAAGGAAGTCAAGTTCTCCCCAATTCGCATCAAAAATCATCTGATTCAACGCTTTTGAAGCCATAGCGCCTCTCCAAATAACCGCTTGATTAGGATCTGTAAAGAATCCAAGTGACAAGAGTTTTACGCCATAATTTTCTATAGGCTGCATTTTATCCTTTCCATCAACTTTTACAGACAAGGGCCTCTCTTTAGCAACATCAAACATAATAGGCATGGAAGGACCATAGACATCGGCATCCAATACACCTACATTAAATCCCATTTTCGCTAAAGAAACTGCTAAATTCGCTGTAACTGTAGATTTACCAACACCTCCTTTTCCGGAAGCAACCGCAATAATATTCTTTACTCCGGGTATTTCATTTCCTCTGATTGGAGCTGGTTTGGCCGGTGCATCTACTTTGACATTTACCTTGACATCCGTCTTTTCATCCACCTGGTCATGAATCACCTTCATGATCTCCACTTCAATCTTCTTTTTCGCCTGTAAGGAAGGGTTCTTTATCGTTACATCCACCAATATTTCTTTTCCAAAAATCACCACATTGGTAACTGCCTTGGTCTCAATTAGATTCCCTCCTTCACCCGGAGCTGTAACGCCTTCAAGGGCTTTATAAATATCTTGTTTATTAAAACTCATTATCCGCTTAATTAAAATGATTCTAAACAACAAAGATACTAACTTCTATCGAAGAAAAAAGAAATAAAAATCACAATAAACAAATAAAAAAAGTTATAAATTCCCCGGCTATCAAGGTCTCAGAATAATACGTTCTTCTACTTCCCAATTCGCCTTGGCTTCAATAACAGATTTGACATAATAGACTTTTTCAGGCTGAATTTTCTGAAGAAAATCACCTGTATCCCATTGTCCATTTTCATTATCATCATAAATGATTCGTATCTTGAATCTGGACGGCCTTAAATTTCGAAATTCAAACTCCTGAGGCGACCGGGCATAGGTTTCAACTATTAAATCTCCTTTTTCATCAATTAAATGAATAATTGCCGGAAAACTTTCAAAGCCTTGAATTGTGAGAAATATACTACAGTAATCGGATACACTGCCTGTTTTGATGGCGGAATTAATGGAATCATTCCTGACGCCAAAAATATCCTCAATGGCCCCAGGCTCAATAAATAATTTATAACTCTGACTCAATTCTTTCTCAAATTCAAGATCTATACGATCCCGACCTTTTGCCAGTTTCAAACTCAATGGTACATCCACTGAATCTTTATCTATAAAATGAAACTTTGTACTATCAAGTTTTACTATTGGAACAGATGATGCAATTTGCAATGTATCTCTCAGGTGCAGCATTCCATAGGTAGATAATTCGATCCGCATAGAGTCAATTTCCTCCTCATTAATCTGAACTTTAATCGTATCAATAAAAGCATCTTTTCTTACCTCAAGCATCATGGAATCTAACTCAAAATGATTAAACCAATAATTGAGTGTATCAGACCTTCTGTCTTTGGTATAAAAAGACTTAAAATCATCAGGTGTATCTGATAGCATCCTGATATCCACTCCTTCAGACGCTCCTTCAAAACCAATAATCACATGCCCTTTTGAAATGTCTTTGGGCCGCGACAGTAGCTTAAATTTTAGTTTCTGTTTAAAAAGTGACAGATCAAATATACTATCTCCCGGTATGGTGATCAGCTCAGAGTGAAAGGCAATTCTGTCTTCTTTTGGATTGAATTTATAATTTTTGCTGGCATCATTTAAGGCGATTAACTGATAGGTCCCGGCCTTTATATTAGTGATTTCCCAGTTGTTCAAACTATCGATCGTACTTCCCACATAGGTTGGCTTCTCCAGAAAAATAATGGAATCTTTATAATTCTCATCAACCGGATACAACATAATAGTAGGGTTCTCTATCGTTAGCAGATCATAGGCATCCTTGATCGCTCCTTTCACTTTTAGGGAATCAATGTAATCCCCTGTAGAAAATATATATTTAAAATTATCCAGGATATTGCCTTCTGTATTATCGATGATGCTTTGAGCAAAATTAAAGGTGTAAGTGGTATTCTCCTGAAGGGTATCTTTAATTTTAATGGTAATCCTTTTACTTGGTGTTCCCAACGGACTGATCACAGGATTGTTCTTGAGAGGTGGCGAAATGATCAATTGGGTGTTTACCTCTTTTAATTTCACATATTCATCAAAATATATCTTAATCTGATCTTCATCAAACTGCAAACTCTTAAAGTCAGGGTCCGCCTTTACCATAATCGGTTTATCAAAGTCTTTTGGACCTCCTTCCGGACGCCCCCTTCTCGCACAACCCGATAGGATAAAAACGACTATAACAACTAAAAAAACGCGAGACATCATACGTGAAATTAATTGCAAATTAACAATTATTTTTCTCCTTATTCTATTATTTTTTTTGAAAATTATGCGGTAAAAGCCATACTGGCCAGGCTTAGTTTGGTGTTTGCCTGTCGCAAGATGAGCATACCACATGCTTCCATAGTTGCTCCGGTTGTAATGATATCATCCACCATCAATACATGCTTATTTTTAATATCCAAGGTACTGTTCATTCTGAAATCTTTTACCAGTGTCCCAAAACGTTCAAATCTGTTCTTGGAACTTTGAGATTCGCGATAATGTACCTTTTTTAAATAATCAGGAAGCAATTCAATGTCCAGTTCACTGGCGATGGCACTGGCAAAAATAGTTACCTGATCATAACCTCTTCTTTTCTTTTTAATCGGATGCATTGGTACTGGAATCACATAATCAAGTGACTCAAACCTATTGCTGCATTTCATTTCTGAAGCGAGCCAGGCACCCAGATATCTTGTCAATTCTTTTTTACCCAGGTATTTACATTGATGAAGCATTTTTTGCACCAACCCTTTTCTTTTAAAAAATGCCAGTGCACTGGCCGATTCAATGCTTAACCTACCTTTAAATACCTGTTCTAACTGATTATTCGATATCTGACTGAATTTTGTCAAGGGTATTTCAGACAAACAAAACAGACAGTAGAATTTATCTTGAAATTCTACTGTTTTTCCACAATTAAGGCATTCTTTTGGAAAAAAAAGATCAAAAATATTGTTTAAAATATTGGGCACTACATCATTATTTATCAACAGTCTTACTTAATTATGGAAATAAATTCTTTTAAATCTGTAAAAAAAATTAAATTTGCACACAATTTTTCTGATTTATTACGTTAAATAAGTTAAGATTAATCTAAAATGTAAACCTAATTCTATAATTATGGAAGAAAATTCTAAATCTTCAAACAGTAAAATTTTAATAATAGCATTAACTGTTTTGCTGTTCGGCCTTATTGGCTATACATTCTACAACAATAATGATCACAAGGAAGCGGTCAAATTTTTGACAGCTGAAAAAGAGCAAATTATTGGGAACCTGACGGCTATGGAAGAGAAATATGATGTTGCCATCGCTCAGAATACAAGTCTTTCTGATTCGCTTGCAATGGAAAAAGAAAAGATTGCTCTTTTAAAGGATTCAGTACAGAATTTAAAACAAATTAATTCTAGTGTTTTAAGAAGATACCGCGGACAATTAGCTACGTTGGAAAAAACCAATAACAGACTTCTCGACGAAGTGGATTCATTGAAATTGGCGAACAACATCCTTACTGAAGAAAAAGACAGTATTAATAGTCAGCTGGAGATTCAAACGAATTATAATGATACCTTGGTTGCTCAAAATATGGAGTTGGCCAGAAAGGTTGAAATTGGAGGTGCCATCAATGTTGAAAATGTTGAGGTAATTGCCATGAAAATGCGTTCAAACGGAAAGTATACAGAAACCAACAAAGCTCAAAAAACGGATGCTATTAAAGTAGCGTTTAGATTAATGGAGAATGAAATAGCAGAGCCCGGTGATAAAGAAGCATACATCGTTCTAAAGAAACCAGGCGGACAGGTAATCAATGCGAAAGGGACATTCATGTTAGAAGAAGGAGCTGAAGCAAAATATACTGACCAGACAATGGTGAACTATGAAAATGCCGATCTCGATGTGGTGATGTTGGTTGAGAGAAAAGGTGACAAATATGAAGCTGGAAGCTATCCTATCGAAGTGTTTGTAGAAGGAAAATTAGTTGGTTCTGCCAGCCTTGAATTGAATGACTCCTTCCTAGGACTTTAATTCAACCTATAAATAATAAGATAAAAGGAAACACAAATTGTGTTTCCTTTTTTTATGCCCTTGCCATAAATTAATTATTTTTGCCCAGCAAAAGGAATTCCTCCTTTGAAGATTGGGAATTTCAAACAGATCCTAAAAAACGTACCTCCACCATTGTGGTAGAAAATAAAAAGCAATCAATGAAGAATAAAGAAGACAAATTCAAAAAGGTTATTTCACATGCAAAAGAATATGGTTTTATCTTTCAATCCAGTGAAATATATGACGGACTAAGTGCGGTGTACGACTATGCCCAGAATGGCGCTGAATTAAAGAAAAACATTCGTGAATACTGGTGGAAATCAATGGTTCAGATGAATGAGAACATTGTTGGAATTGATGCGGCCATTTTTATGCACCCGACAACCTGGAAGGCTTCAGGGCATGTAGATGCCTTTAACGACCCTTTGATTGATAATAAAGATTCTAAAAAAAGATACCGAGCTGATGTTTTGATCGAGGATTATGCAGAGAAACTAAATATCAAAGCTGAAAAAGAAATTAGCAAAGCGGCTAAAAGGTTTGGGGATGCTTTTAACAGGAATGAATTTATAACCACCAACCCACGGGTTGTTAAATACCTGGGTAAAAAAGAGGAAGTTTTAAACAGAATGGCACGTTCTCTCGAAAATGAAGACCTTGCCGATGTGAAGTCTTTAATTGAAGAATTGGAAATAGCCTGCCCGGTTTCAGGATCTAAAAACTGGACGGATGTCAAACAGTTTAACCTGATGTTTGGAACAAAATTAGGGGCTTCGGCGGATTCAGCGATGGATCTGTATTTAAGACCAGAAACGGCACAGGGAATCTTCGTGAATTTTGCCAATGTTCAGAAAACGGGAAGAATGAAAATCCCTTTTGGAATTGCACAGACGGGTAAAGCATTCAGAAATGAAATCGTTGCGAGACAGTTCATCTTTAGAATGAGAGAATTCGAACAAATGGAAATGCAATTCTTTGTGAGACCTGGAGAGGAATTAAAATGGTATGAAAACTGGAAAGAAACAAGATTGAAATGGCACTTATCTTTAGGCTTAGGCGAAGATAACTATCGATTCCATGACCATGAAAAATTAGCGCATTATGCCAATGCAGCGGCTGATATAGAATTTAACTTCCCCTTTGGATTCAAAGAACTGGAAGGTATTCATTCAAGAACTGATTTTGACCTGAAAGCTCATGAAGAACATTCAGGTAAAAAACTACAGTTTTTTGATCATGAAATGAACAAGAACTATGTTCCTTATGTGGTTGAAACTTCCATCGGTCTGGACAGAATGTTTCTGGCAGTATTTTCGACGGCACTTCAAAACGAGACCTTGGAAGACGGATCTGAAAGAACCGTATTAAAGCTGCCTGCAGTTTTAGCTCCCACCAAAGCTGCCATCTTACCATTGGTAAAAAAAGATGGGCTGCCTGAAATAGCAAGAGAAATTATTGATCAGTTAAAGTTTGATTTCAGTGTGACTTATGATGAAAAAGACGCCATCGGAAGAAGATACCGTCGTCAGGATGCCCTGGGAACTCCTTTCTGTATTACTGTAGATCACGATACAAAGAACGATCAGACTGTAACAATCAGACATAGAGATACCATGGAACAAAAGAGGGTTAAAATTGATGATTTAAGTAGCATCATTCAATCAGAAGTTTCTATGGCCCATTGGTTAAGAAAGAATAAATAATTAAAATTTATCAACGGAAATGCAGCTTTCATTGAAATTCAATGAAAGCTGTTTTTTTTATATGCAATTCCTAAAACGTCGCTCTTAACTGTAAATTACCTGTATGAATTGTTTTGGATTCCTCAGATTTTCTTCCGGAATAATTCAGGTTCAGATCCAAAAATGAAGTAAGTCTTTTTTGAAGTCCTAACAACCAGGTCAGATTGGTTCCGGGCTGCAACCCTTCCAACATTTGATAGGCTACCGGTGAGTTCGTACTTCCTTCAAATTCATTGAAATATAGATTTACATTGGCATTGGTTGAAAAACTTTGCTTACTGGCATATCTAAAATTCAATCCCAATAAGTGCATTTTTAACGTTTCCATACCCAGAATTTTATTCTGCTTATCCTTATAGGTATACAAGAGATCCAGTCGCGTATTCTGATTGTATAGATAGGAAATTTTTGGATTCAGTTGGACGGTCTCCAATTCGTAATTTCTATTGGGATAACTGCTTGATGCACTTAGATTATCATTAAATCCTCCTCCCAGATCCATCAACCAGAAACGACCAAGTTTGTGAATAAATTGAAATTGATGCGTTTTTAATGTCACATCCTGATCACCAAAGGTAAAAATGGTTTTTTTTCTAAAATCAATATAGGTATAAACGAAACTAAAACGCTGCAGCCCCCTGTTATAAAAAAAACTGTTTTTAAAATTTTGATCCAAGCCAAGCAGATCTTCATCTTCCACAGCAAAAGGGCTTATGGTAAATTCATCCTTATTCCTCTTTGTCTTCACATCAATCAGGAAATAGGTTTGATTGGCAAAATGAGACAGCAATTTTTTGAAACCATCTTTATTTCTCCAGGAAGCGGCATTTAAATGCAAGGATTGACTCCATTTATTCTGATTAGTTCTAACAAAATTAATTGTAGGTAGTAATACCCGGACATAAATGGCCTGATCTTGAAATTTAGCAATTACAAATTCATCGAGTTCCTGAATTCCATTTTCATTAAAATCGATCCAATCATAAAACCCTTTTCCCGGCTCCACTTCTACATAACTAAATTCCTGTTGAGGCAAGGTCCCGGATTGAGTTTCCAGAAGGGTTTGAAGACCAATAAAATCTCCCGCGATTCTCTGTCGGTAGCTTAGCCTCGCATTCAAGGAACTATCGTCTGGAACATTCTCATTTTTCACTTCCCTGTAATTTGCAAAAAGTGCCAGATCAGTATCGGCATTCTGAATTAACCTCGACTTCAAAAAATAAGTAGATGCCTTACTGACAAGCCCTAAACTTCCGTTTTGCACACTATCAGTTTCCCTGTAATTATACCCGATTTCAGTAAATACTTTTGTCGAATCTCCAAAACCGGCAAATCCTTCTATTTCAGAAAAACGATGCGATAAAAGATCCAGTTCATCAGTAGCAATCAAATTTCTTTTATTCTTCTCGTAATTAAACTTTCCTCCTATCCAAAAATTAGAAATTTGCTGTGTAACTTTACTGTAAAGCCTTTCAAAAGAATTATCCTCCAGGCCATTCTCATTATTCAACATACTCGCATTTAAAAAGACCTGAGTCTGCTTTAGTCTGAGATCCGTTAGCAAACTGTGTCTGTCTCCCCGATAGTTATCCCCAAGGGTCAGGTTTTGATACTGATAGCTAACAAGACCTATACTATCGTTCTTAAAATGAAGTCCACCCTGAACAAATTGCTGTCTTTGTGATGTATTGAGCGCTGTCGTTAAAATATTCCAGTCTCTTGAAAATTCTACATTTCTAATACGCTCTACAGACCTAAAATTCTCGCTAAAATATTCATAATCGATATCACTGCTCAATTTCCATTGCCTGTCAATTATTTTTTGATGCCAGCCAATTTTTGCGGCCAGACCCTGGTTCATTTCATTGTCAATACTGGAATATAAATTTTGATCATTATCACTGATCGCTAATTCCGACTGAATGACAGTTTTCTCTCCAAAGGTATAGGCAGCTTCCACATCCAGCATCTGGAGTTTTTCCGGCGCTACCAGCTGTACAACAGGAAGGTAATCACCCTGCTTTTCATTATTAATCGCCGGTATATATTGATACACTCTTCCTGCGGCAAGGGTAGTTTCTAAGAAATAGTCTCCATTGTTCTCTCCCACATAGGTAAAACTTACCTGATATAAAGTGTCGTCAGCATCTGTTGAATATTCATAAACCTCATTACCATTTGACTCCGTTTTTCTGTATAAAATGCGATTTTCACTATAGGCTGTTTCCACGGCTGAGGGGGCGATCATTTTTCTCTTGTCATTGCCGGCATCTGCCAATATCTGTTTTTGCTCTTCGGATAAATCCTGGTCTACAGGACTGTTTTTTGCATCTGTTTCATTGTAATACTTAACCGCAAGTTTTAAATTGTCCGATTGAAATTGAACGCCGTCATAGGTTAGAAATCTGGTGTAGTTTCTTTCAGACAATTGATATTCTATGGTAAATCTTAGATTAGCACTAACCGTATACAAGGAAGTGAAGGTAATTTCTCCCGTATTGTAATCTATTGTGTAGTCAAAGTTTTCTCCACGTTTCAGCAACACCCCATTGGCATAAACTCGTTCGCTTCCTGAAATCATGATAATGAATTGCTGGTTATCTGAGCCCAGAATTTTATACGGGCCCTGATTTCCGTCAAGACCAGTGAATTTATAACTTTGAAACTTGCCTCTTACCAAGGCACCTGAAGCAAAAAAATCAGTGCGCCCAGCTGGTTTATCAATAGTCCCTTTTACCAATACCCCAGAAATTTTCTTTTGAAATTTCATGAGATAACTATCGGTATTCATCAAATCAATATCCCCTGCCGTCAATGACCAGTTCTTTGAAAACAACTCTATAAAAACACGGTCAAATTCGTCAAGTCGCTGCGTAAACCCTCCAGATTGCAAAGGAATTTCATTGTCTGTGATTGAAGCTCTAATTCCAACCTTCTCAGACAACCTTCCTTCGATCTGCAAATTAAAATTTGAATTTACAACAGCATCCTGATTGCTCCCGATGGTAACTCCTCTTGACAAACTTCCGCTTGTATACAGACCATCAAAAGGTTTGTTCTTGCTTTTCGATTCAGCCATTGCACTGAATAATTGTGATTCATCAGTTGCATTCGCTACAATTAAAGACCTATCGAAGGCATTGTAAGACTGAGTCATAAATTCAGGATAGGGCAAATAGACCACTTGAATACGTTTACCCTTCCATGCCTCAGGCTCCTTAAAAAACAATAAGGCAGCAGCATAGTCAACCCTGTAAAGATGCTCTTCTACAAGCTCCTTTTGCGCATTATACAATTTAAAGTAACCAGGATTAATACTAACACTGTCTATCTTGATACTGTCACTATGAACAACATATTCCTTTTGAACGACAGCTTCGGGTGGTGCCTGGGCATTCGCCATGACGAAGGATAGAAAAACAAGACATACTAAGATTCTTCTCATGCCGATATTAAACATAGGCTATACCTCTCATGCTCCAGAAGTATCGCTAAAATAAACTTGTCTGGCCCGATGGGCTTTCGTGCTCCAACAACCATTTCTTTCTCCATATTCCCCCGGCATAGCCGGTTAAAGATCCATCGGTGCCGACTACCCTATGACATGGAACCACAATCCATAACGGATTTTTTCCATTCGCACTTGCAACGGCTCTTATGGCTTTTTCATTACCCAGCTTCAAAGTTTGCTTCATATAGGTCGTTCTTTTTCCAAAAGGGATCAATAGCAATTCATCCCAAACTTTTTTTTGAAAATCCGTACCCTTAGGATTGAGCTTTAGAGAGAAAATTTGTCGATCACCATTGAAATACTCTGACAATTGGTTAAAACAGTTGCGTAAAGATTCAGGAACGACCTCAGTTCCTTGTACATCTTTATCAAGAACTGTTATCTCGCTAATACCTTTATCATTGCCTATTATCTTCGCTGTACCAATAGGAGTTTTTAAAAAACAATATTCAAGATGGTCCATAACATCTAATTATATGCCAAAAACTTTTTGAGAATTGGCTGTAGTTATACGAGCGATTTCTTCGGCATCTTTCCCGTACAAATCAACAAGGGTTCCCAACACATTCATTAAATAGGCGCTCTCATTTCTTTTGCCTCTAAATGGTGTCGGTGCAAGATAGGGCGAATCTGTTTCCAAAACGATATGCTCCAACGGAATGTCGGCGATAAATTTATTCAAACCTCCGTTTTTAAAGGTTACAACACCTCCTATACCAAGCATAAAACCATAAGAAATCACTTTTTCTGCCTGTTGTTGGTTTCCTGTAAAGCAGTGAAAGATACCCGTAAGATGATCATCACATAGCTCATCCATAATCTCAAATATCTCATCAAATGCATCACGGCAATGGATCACAATAGGTAATTGCCTTTCTTTTGCCCACTGTATCTGCGCACGAAATGCTTTCTGCTGTTCTTTGATAAAGCTCTTATCCCAATAAAGGTCCATACCTATTTCTCCAATCGCATAAAAAGAACCACTTTCGAGTTGCTTTTGAACGATTGCCAGTTCATGCAGGTAGTTTTCGCGCACATGAGTTGGATGCAAACCGGCCATTAGAAAAATGTTCTTTGGAAAGGCCTTTTTAAGAGCGAACATTCTTTCGTAATAGGTGGAATCAATTGCCGGGATAAAAAACCGTTCAATCCCTAAATCAAGGGCCTTATTAACAATCAGTGCACGATCCTCGTCAAATTGCTCTGCATAAAGGTGGGTATGGGTATCAGTCAAAATCATGAAACAAATATAAGTGAACCCACCAAATATTCCCCTTGACCTCCTCCGAATTTTCAGATTAAATTTATAGAAATCATAACCCAAATCTAAAATTAGTACTCACTGTATTTTATCCTGATTAAAAAATGAATTATTTTTACCAGATCAATAAATCAAACCAAGAAAAATGAAAATCTATCATAATCCAAGATGCACCAAAAGTCGCCAGGGACTGGCCTTATTGAAAGAATCAGGAGCAGATTTTGAAGTAATTGAATATCTTAAAAATCCTTTAAATGAAAGCGAACTAAAAGAGATTCTTAAAAAACTCAATATCCCGGCAATCGAATTGGTGAGGAAAAATGAAGCTGTCTGGAAAGAAAACTTTAAAAACAAGGATCTTTCTGAAGCAGAATTAATTGCTGCCATGGTAGCCAACCCCAAGTTGATTGAAAGGCCCATTGTTGTGCAAGGAAACACTGCAGTAATCGGTAGACCGACCGAAAAAATCAAAGAGATTCTGTAATTCTGATGAGTCATATTGTAAATGACTAAAAATACCCTAAAACCACTATTTTTTAATAGTTCCGAATAATTTATATTTATCGGATTGCACCTTTTTGTAATGAAACTATTAAGTATCCTGATCATGTTTCTCCTCACCTTCAGTTTATCAGGTCAGGAAAACATGCAAATAAATCACATAAGCGGTCGCGTTAAAGACGCCGACACGCATATGCCGTTGCAATTCGTTACCGTTTCCTTGCAGAATATGGATACCCAGGAATTAATTGGTGATGTTACTGATAAAGATGGTTATTTTGAATTGAATGTGACCAATGGAAAATACTATTGTATTGTCGAATCGCTTTCCTTTCAACCCTTTATAATCAACGTTTTAAGTATTGATCAAGACATGGAGCTCGGATTGATTGAGTTGGAACAGAATACAGAGAATTTAGAAGAAATAGAACTGATTGCTACCAACAGTCTTGTGGACCATGAGTTTACTAAAAAAGTGTATAACGCGTCCAAAGACATCTCTAATATTGGAGGGAATGCAGTAACCGTTCTTGAAAACACGCCTTCGGTTAAAATTGATGGTCAGGGAAACATCACGATTCGTGGCAATACCGCTATGGTGCTCGTTGATGGAAAACCGTATGGAGGACAACGCAGTAATGCAGATGTTTTAAGCTTAATACCGTCCAGCACCATTAACAAAGTTGAAATCATCACACAATCAGCGAAATACGATGCGGAAGGAAGTGGTGCTATTATCAACATTATCCTTAAAAAACGGTCTATTGAAGGATATAACGGCACTGTTGAAGCACATCTGGGCATTCCTGATAATGATGGAGTATCCACTTATGTCAACTATAAAACGGACAAAATCAACATGTATTCGACCCTTAGCTTCAATCATTTGGTTAAAAACAAGGATACAGAAATTGAGCAGATTTTTCTGGATGAAATGGAAAATCCGACAGGTAATTTTGATGAAGTCAGAACGGACTACAGACAAAGAAACAGTTTCCTCATTAATATTGGCAGTGACTTTTATCTGGATGATAAAAATACCTTAACGACTTCTGTAATGTACACAAAGTCAAATAAAAACTATGACTCAGAATTGTTTTTAAGAGATTACCAGCCAGTGGATGAAATGATCAAATCTTCACTTCGTGAAGTCGATGACAATTCGGATGAAGGATTTCTGGAAGCCTATGTTCGCTTTGCCACCAAACTGAACGAAAATGGACATGAATTATCTACAGACATTAAATACGACAATAGTGTTGCGGATAATGAAACGGATATTCTTAACACCGAAACTTTTCCGGGAACGGAAGAAACAGAACAACAATATGTCAAAGATGAAAGTGTCGATAACTTTTATGCCAAAATAGACTATGCGCTGCCGATAAAGGATGATTCAAAATTTGAAGCCGGACTTAAGGCAAATTTCCGTAACTACAAGAATGACTTCCAGGCGAGTAATTTTAACCCATCAACTTCGAGATTTGTAGCTATTGCGGAATTTACCAGCAAAATTGATTATCAGGAGAGTATCTATGCTTTTTATGCAAATTATAGCAAACAATACGAAAAATTAAGTTTTAGCCTTGGTCTAAGAACAGAAATAACAAATTCCGTCATCACCGAAAAAATAGTAGATGAAGCGTATGAGAACAATTATTCGGATCTGTTTCCAAGCGCCTTAGTTACTTATAATGTTGATGAACAAAGCACTTTTACATTAGGCTATGTAAAATATATTGACAGGCCTACCATATCTCAGTTAAATCCATTTAACTCTTTTACCGATGAGCGATTCATTTTGGTGGGTAATCCATTTCTTCAGCCCTACTATACCAATTATTTGTATTTCGAATATTATCATGAATTTGAAAAACTGACCTTAAATTCTGCATTATTCTATTCAAATGCCACCGACCAAATACTGAATGTTCTTGAAAAAACAGGAAATCAGACCAGTGACGGCTTTGATATCTTTCGGCGCTTACCCATTAACAATGGCATTTTAAATCAAACCGGTTTTGAATTGGAGGCCACTTATAATCCAAATAATAAAATTCGTTTGTATGGCTTATTCAGCCCTTATCATACCGTATTGACAGACACCAGAGACAATGCCTATGATTATGACAACTGGGTGTTCTTTACAAATGTTAGATTTCTATATCGTTTGACCAGTACCCTGCGATTCAACATTGACTATACATTTCAATCTGCACAGAAAACAGCCTTAACAGAATTAAAAGATATACAATATGTAAACCTGAATATATCGAAAGATTTTTGGGAAGGGAAATCAACATTGAGCTTTAAAATCAATGATGTGTTTCATACACGTATGTCAGACTTCAATTCTCTGGAAGCAAACACCATTACCCAGCGAAGGTTTATTTTTGACACCCAATACCTGCTTTCATTTTCCTATCGCTTTAATAAAAGCAGCAGGCGTAATTCGCACAACAGATCAAAGGAAATAGATAAAAATATTTTTGAAGTAGAAGATCAATTAAAATAAAAAAAGCTTGTTTTCACAAGCTTTATTTTTTTTTCTTTATTTTGATTTGGCTTTTTTCTCCGCCTTTTTCAATTTCCAGTTCTCGATAAGGTTACCAAACAACCAGTAAGGAACCACTGTAGTCAATAGAAAGATCAACATCCAAAAACCCATTGTAAACACAGTTAAGAATACTAAAAAACCTAAAAATTGACCAATTTCCATAATAAAATTTGTTGTTTAATGATGGCCCAAAAATAATACATATTTTTCATTTAACAATTAATTCCCTCAGTATTTTATATTAACAAATTTTTAACGAAACTGAATTTAAACTTAGGTCTATATTGAGGGTCTTAAAAGCTCATATCAAATCATACTAATGAGAAAACTCACTGTAGTCTTCACCTTTTTGCTTATCCCGCTGGCGATGCAGTCCCAGCAAGAAAAAAAACCTGGTCAGAGGCCCCAACAACCAAGAGAAATGGTAGAGATTTATGGCCGTATTCTTGAAAAACAAGAGAAAATTCCACTTGAATTTGCTACAGTAATCATAAAACCATTAAGAGGTGAAAAAGTTTTTGGTGGCCTGAGCGATGCCAAGGGAAAGTTTTTGATAGAAATCCCCAAGGGAAAGTATCATATAAGTATTGAATTTTTATCATTTAAAACCGTGACCTTCGAAGAAATGACCATTGATGGTGATACAGATTTAGGTGAAATCGTATTGGAAGAAGATGCCGAAGCTCTGGATGAAGTTGAACTAATTGCTGAAAAAAGCACGCTTGAGGTGAGGCTCGATAAGAAAATTTACAATGTGGGAAAAGACATGACTGTGCGAGGAGGAACTGCCAGTGATGTTCTTGATAATGTACCTTCTGTGACTGTTGATGCCGAAGGTATTGTTAGTTTAAGGGGAAATGAGAATGTGCGCATCCTGATCAATGGAAAACCAAGTGGCCTGGTTGGGCTAAACGATACTGAAGCACTCAGGCAGTTCCCTGCAGAGGCCATTGCCAAAGTTGAAGTGATTACCAGCCCGTCAGCCAGATATGATGCGGAAGGTACGGCCGGAATATTGAATATTATCCTGCGAAGGGACAAGATCACAGGATTCAATGGAGTGGCTACCGTAAATCTGGGCCAGCCCGATTATTACGGATTCTCGACCAGTTTAAATTATCGATTAAAGGATGTTAATTTCTTTACAAATATTGGTTACTCAGACAGAGAGTCTCCGGGAAATTCAACGACCGAAACATTGTACACTTCACCGGATGCCAATTACGCTTCTACCAATCAACAGGTAGATTATTTGCGAAGTGGAGACAATTTAAACCTCAACTTTGGGCTGGAGTATTATTTTGCAAAAGAAACTTCCCTAACGGCCAGCTTTCTTTATAGAAATTCTGATAGAAACAGAACGGCTGAAAATACGACAGAGGCTTTCAATGAATTTGAAGAACTTGAAAATGAAACACTTCGGATAGAAAACGAGATTTCAAATGACAAGGTGTATCAATATGATTTGAATTTTATCCACAATTTTAAAAAAGAAGGACATGTCATCGATTTTGACTTTCAGTTTCAAGACAATAGTGATATTGAAAATAGCTTAATCACCAATGAACAAACCTTTCCCGATATGATCGAACAGGCCTCAGAAAAAATTGAAGCTGATGAGTTTCAAAAAAGATTTTTGATTCAAAGTGATTATGTATTACCAATAGATGAAAACCAACAAATCGAATTAGGTTTTAGAATTAACGTGGATGACAGAGAAACAGATTATACATTTTATAATGAAAATGACGACGGTGATTTTATCGTCAATGACAGTCTGACCAACTTTTTTGAGTATGATGAAAAAATCACTGCAGTTTATGGTCAGTACGGCAATAAGTTTGGTAAATTTTCGGCTTTACTCGGGCTTAGAATAGAAGGTACTGATATCGATATCAGGTCCACAGGAAAGGATTTAGACTCTGTCAATCAAAAAAATTATGTCAATGCCTTTCCAACCGCAAATCTGGTCTACGAATTTACCGATAACGAAAACTTAACCTTGGGTTATAACAGCAGAATCAGAAGACCCAGATCAAGGTTTATCAATCCTTTTCCATCTCAATCAAGCAGAACCACAATTTTCCAGGGGAATCCGGATTTGGATCCGTCGATTTCTCATGGAGTCGATATAGGATATTATAAGAGGTGGCAAAAGGTTACTTTCAATAGTTCCGTGTATTTCACCCATGCCACCGATGTTTTTCAATTTATAAGAACCGATACGGGAGAATCGACTGAAGATGGTATTCCGATAATCAGGCTCAGCCCGATTAACCTGAGTACCGATGATAGATACGGACTGGAATTCTCTGCCACCTATACCCCTAAAAAAAAACTGGAGATTTAACGCCAGCTTTAATTTTTACAATTCTAATCTTGATGGAGAGTATGAAGGGATCGATTACGGATCTAATTTCGCAAGCTGGTTTGCAAGGGGTAGTTCCAAATTGACCCTGCCGGCCAAAATAGATTGGCAAACCACCTTAATGTTCAGAGGCCCAAGAGAAAACTCACAAACAAGAAGTGATGGAATGTTTATGGCCAATATGGCTTTTAGTAAGGATATCCTGAAAGGAAATGGCACCCTGGTATTTAACATCGATGATATGTTCAATTCCAGAAAAAGAGTTTCAGAAACAACCACTGATTCATTTCTGCAATACAGTGAATTTCAATGGAGGCAGCGACAATTCAGATTGTCCTTCACCTATCGATTCAATCAAAAAAAGCAGCGACAGCGACAGCGAAATGGTGGAAACGGAGATGATGGCGGAGAGCAATTTGGCTCCTGACCAAGGTCTTATTCACTCATTAAAAACTGTCTGTTTATCAACTAAAAATACAGGTAAATCAAATTAAATTACCTAGCTATTTTGTATCTTTATACCTTAATTCAAGTACAAATATTTTAGATATGAAATATAGAATAGAGCACGATACTATTGGAGAAGTCAAGGTCCCCGCAGAAAAATTTTGGGGAGCTCAAACAGAAAGATCAAGAAACAATTTTAAAATTGGAGCCGAAGCTTCAATGCCCAAAGAAATCATAGAAGGATTTGCTTATTTAAAAAAAGCAGCTGCCTATACAAATCATGATCTTGGGGTCCTTTCATTAGAAAAAAGAGATGCCATTGCAGGTGTTTGTGATGAAATTCTTGCTGGGGAACTATTCGATCAGTTTCCTTTAGTGATCTGGCAGACAGGTTCAGGAACTCAAAGCAATATGAATTGCAATGAAGTTATTGCGAATAAAGCCCACCTGAACAATGGTGGAGACCTAGAAGGTCCTGATCGCTTTATCCACCCGAACGATGACGTCAACAAATCTCAATCGTCTAATGATACCTTCCCGACAGGTATGCATATTGCTATTTACAAAAAAATAGTTGAGACAACCATTCCCGGTGTTGAACAATTGCGAAACACCTTACAACAAAAATCTATTGAGTTTAGTAATGTGGTAAAAATTGGACGAACACATTTAATGGATGCGACTCCCTTGACTTTGGGACAAGAGTTTTCCGGGTATGTTTCACAATTGGATCACGGCTTAAAAGCACTGCAAAACACGCTTGATCATCTGGCAGAACTCGCCCTAGGTGGAACTGCGGTTGGAACAGGAATCAATACCCCGGAAGGCTATTCAGAATTGGTCGCCAAATACATTGCCGACTTTACCGACCTGCCATTTATAAGTGCAGAGAACAAATTTGAGGCTTTGGCAGCCCACGATGCTGTTGTTGAAACGCATGGTGCCTTAAAACAACTGGCTGTTTCTTTAATGAAAATTGCCAATGATATCAGAATGCTGGCCTCTGGTCCAAGAAGTGGTATTGGCGAAATCATTATTCCGGCAAACGAACCAGGTTCGTCGATTATGCCAGGGAAAGTTAATCCTACTCAGGCGGAAGCCTTAACCATGGTTTGTGCCCAGGTAATAGGAAACGATGTGGCTGTGACTGTTGGAGGTATGACCGGACATTATGAACTAAATGTTTTCAAACCTGTCATGGCAGCGAATGCGATCGAATCTGCTCAATTAATTGGTGATGCCTGTGCTTCATTTGAAGAAAACTGCGCCATAGGAATTGAACCTAATTATCCTCAAATCAAACAATTGCTGAATAATTCGTTGATGCTGGTTACAGCCTTAAATACTAAAATAGGCTATGAAAACTCGGCTAAAATAGCTAAAACAGCGCATAAAAACGGAACGACTCTTAGAGAAGAAGCTATTAATTTAGGCTTTTTAACAGGGGAAGAATTTGACGAATGGGTGCGACCAGAAGACATGGTTGGCAGTCTCAAAGTGTAGTCAAAAAAAAACAAAAATGGAGGCATAAAGCCTGCTTATGCCTTCATTTTTTAAACTTAAAATAAGATCTATGTGTAACAGTTTCAATAAGAAATTTCTGGATGAGGCAGCCAACGCTATGAATGATCATGAAGATGATACAGTCTCAAATCATTCCTCCTTTATGGAGCAAGCCATCGAAACAGCTATTAAAGGAGTGCTGTCTAATGATGGTGGTCCGTTTGGATGCGTTATTGTGAAAGATGGCAAAATTATCGGAACTGGGAATAACAAGGTAACTTCTACCAATGATCCTACAGCGCATGCAGAGATCATTGCCATTAGAGAAGCTTGTAAACATTTGAATTCATTTCAATTGGATGGATGTATCCTGTACACAAGCTGCGAGCCCTGTCCGATGTGTTTTGGGGCCATTTATTGGGCGAGGCCTGAAAAGGTGTTCTATGCCTGCGACAAAACGGATGCAGCTAAGATTGGTTTTGATGATGATTTTATATACAAAGAGTTAGATCTGAAACTCTCAAATAGAAGTATCCCCTTCGAACAGATCAATAAAGAAAACGCTATGAAAGCATTTAATGCTTGGGAAGATAAAGATGATAAAATAGCATATTAATTTAAATTGTTCTATCATGCGAAAAGTTGGAATTTGGATCGATCAACGGGAAGCAAATGTCATTTCAATGAAAGGAAATGAAGCTTCTTCAAAAATTATTTATTCTGATATAGAAACCAGAATTAGAACAGAGGGTGAAAAAAAACAATTCGGACGGTTTGGTGATCAATTCCTTGTCGACGAAAAAGGAAAAAAGAACCGCATAAAGGAATTTACTCAAAAATTTCTTGTCAGGGTGACAAAAGAAGTGTCTTCGGCCGATCAGATCATCTTGTTTGGTCCGGCACAAACGAAATTTAAGCTTGAAAAAATGATGTCAGAAAACGCGGAGTTGATTTCTAAACTGGAAGGTGTCTTTACAGAAGAGAATATGACGCATAACCAGAAACTGGCTTATGTACGAGATTTTTATTCAAAATAAAGTTTAAAGTCCGCGACTCAATTGCCTTATTCTGTTATAATACTCTTCGTATTCCTTTTCTGCTAATCTTTGCGCCTTACTGTTAAAGATTTCCTTTTGACTGCGCTTTTTTTTGTCAGAACCTTTAGAGATTCCAAGTCTGTCATTTTCCATTTTTACGCAATTTTTATAGGTAAGAACGTAAAAAATGATCATTTTATTATACCATGTACTGATTGTATGACAAAAATCCTCTCACAGAAAGAGCATCAAAAGCCAGACATAAAGTCATAAATACTAGTAGTTTACAACCATTCTGTATGATAAAAATCCCCACTTTCATCATCAATTCTCTGGTAAGTATGAGCTCCAAAAAA
>NZ_JBPCUJ010000145.1:0-16871 GCF_051011215.1 Lutimonas sp. | reverse complement strand
TTGGTAAATCAAAAGATATATTACTAAATTCTAAACTCATAACTATTTTATTTTTCGGGTTGTATTGTTATTCTGCGTTGTCTAAAAAATCTCTAAATTTTTCTCCCCATTTTTCAAAAATGGTCTTTTTTTCTTCGGCACTGGCCTCTGGAGCTTTTTTATAAGCTTCTTCTTCTATTTCAGGCACCGTTGTATTGCGCTTCTCATTCTCTTTTAAGCCTTTCATCAAAAGCCCAACTACAGTGGCATACAACGGACTCGACAATTCGCTATCAGAATTGCTCGCCAAATGCTCATTCGGATATCCAATTCTGGTATCCATTCCGGTAATATACTCCACCAATTGTTTGATATGCTTTAGTTGTGCGCCCCCTCCAGTCAGCACAATACCGGCAATTAGTTTTTTCTTACTCTCTTCATGCCCATAATTTTTGATCTCTAAAAAGACCTGCTCCACGATCTCAACTACTCTGGCATGTATAATTTTAGATAAATTCTTCAGGGTTATTTCTTTAGGTTCTCTGCCTCTTAATCCAGGAATAGAAACAATCTCGTTTTCTTTATTCTCTCCAGGCCAGGCTGAACCAAACTTTGTTTTTAATAATTCTGCTTGCTTTTCAATAATTGAACAACCTTCTTTTATATCTTCTGTAATCACATTTCCTCCAAATGAGATGACAGCCGTATGTCTGATAATACCATCTTTAAAAATGGCTAAATCCGTGGTACCACCCCCTATATCAATAAGTGCTACACCGGCCTCTTTCTCCTCCTGGCTCAGCACCGCATCGGCAGAAGCTAAAGGTTCGAGCGTAATATTTCCTAATTCCAAACCGGCACTTTTTATACAGCGACCGATATTTCTGATAGAGGATACCTGACCAACCACCACATGAAAATTTGCCTCAAGACGGCCTCCATACATCCCGATGGGTGTTTTTATTTCCGCCTGACCATCCACTTTAAAATCTTGTGGCAGCACGTGAATTATTTCCTCACCTGGTAACATGACCAATTTATATACCTGGTTGATAAGTCGCTCAATGTCATTTTCATCTATTACCTTATCTGAATTCGCTCGTGTGATATAATCACTATGGTGCAAACTTCTGATATGCTGACCTGCGATACCAACCACAACAGTTCCAATTTTCTCTCCTGAAGCACTTTCTGCCTCATCAACAGACTGTTGAATAGATTGTATTGTTTGAGTAATGTTATTCACAACACCTCTATGAACCCCTAAACTTTTGGCCTTTCCGGTACCTAAGACCTCTATCTTGCCATAAGCATCCTGCCTCCCAACCATCGCAACAATTTTTGTTGTTCCGATATCTAATCCTACTGCTATATTGTTATTGTCCATAAGATTTATTTTTCACAAACTATTTGATTGTAAAATTTTAAGTTTATCGTTTTATAGTTTGTTATGGTACTATCCAACATTATTTTTTGATAAAATACTTTTAGCTTCGCAATTTTTTCTTCAGCTCGGGATAAATCCCCGAAAATTATTTTTTGATCTCCAACCCGTGTCTTTAACTCAAATTGATCCCTGTGTTCTCCTTCAATCAATTTAATTCCAATAATCTGTTTTTGTAAGAAATTATCATTTCTTATGGTATTTGACAAGGTAATTATGTCAGCATTACCGCTTCCAGAAATCGTATCAGTGGTTATAGGAACCCTTGCAGAATAATTATCAGATAATGGCATTTTCATACCTAACTTATCATAATAATAGGTTTCCGATTCATTTGCTACTCTTAAAACAGGTGTTCTTTGTGTAATTATTGCCCCTAATCCCCCACTTAGTGTTAGAAAAATCTCAGCGTTTTCAATCATTTCGTTACGCTTCAGATCTCCTTCCAAATTATTCAAATTTATATTTTCTTTCGATTGATTTTTATAGGCCTCCAAATTTTGTATTAACAACTTATTAACCGTTTCATAGCTTACAAAAAGGTTTTCACCATTTTCAAATACAACATCTACCGCTGTATTCGATTTTAAAGCATTTCTATGAGCGGCGAATCCATATAAAAAGATGATCACAACTGTGAGTAATGTAAATTTTATGACCGTTTTATATTTATTCATTTTTAAGTTTTTAAAAACTATGACAACCTTTTAAATAATCCCCTCACTATTCAAGAAGGTTGCCATAGTTAGCAAAGTATTTAGCACATAATTCTATTTTAATATTTTCTCCACCTCATCAACGATTTGCTTGGTAGCATTCGGCAAGGCTAATTTTTTTATATTCTTACTCAGCGACTCCTGAAGCCTCTCATCTTTTATGAGCTGATCAATCATCATAGGCAATTCACTTATATTCTCTTCTGTCAATAAGAGCGCCGCATCCTTGTCCGTGACTGATCTGGCATTCTTTGTCTGATGATCTTCCGCAACATTTGGTGACGGAATAAAAATCACCGGCTTTCCAACAATACAGAGCTCAGAAATTGACCCGGCTCCTGCCCTGCTGATCAGCATATCCGCTGCTGCATACAAAAGATCCATTCTCTGAATAAACTCTTTGACCTGCACTCCTTCAGTGTCATTGAACTTTTTATACTCCTCATAATAGAGTTTACCTGATTGCCAGATCACCTGAATATCATTTTTCAGAATTGTTTGTATATGCTTTTCTAAGGCATGATTGATGGCTCTGGCACCCAGGCTTCCCCCTAAAACAACTAATGTCTTTTTATCTTTGTCCAATCCGAAATAAGCAAGAGCCTCCCCCCTTTTTTCTGCAATATGCAAGAGGTCTTGCCTAACTGGATTTCCCGTTTTAATCAATTTATCAGAAGGAAAAAACCGTTCTAAGCCGTCATAAGCGACACATATTTTCCTTACTTTTCCCGACAGTATTTTATTGGTAATTCCGGGATAGGAATTTTGCTCCTGTATAATACTTGGGATGTGTTTTCTATTTGCCATGTACAAGGTTGGACCCGAAGCAAAACCTCCGGTACCAATCACCACATTCGGCTTAAATTTCTTTATTATTTTATGAGCCTTTATCAAGCTAGATATTAGTTTAAAAGGAAAACTGAGGTTCTTCAACGTTAAACTTCTTTGAATTCCGGTAATGTTCAATCCTTTAATATCGTAACCTGATTGCGGTACTTTTTCCATTTCCATTCTTCCCTCTGCACCAATAAAAAGAAATGCCGCCTCCGGATTTCGATGTTTCAATTCATTTGCAATCGCAATAGCAGGATAGATATGACCTCCTGTTCCTCCTCCGCTCAATAATATGTTAACCGATGGCTTCATGCAAAATATCTAAAGGGTTATCCATTACTTCTTTTTTCTGTTTTACGGGCTCTACGCTGTCTGATGCGCTCACGCTCAAAACAATCCCTATCGCAAAACAAGTCATCCAGATTGAGGTTCCTCCTGTACTAATCAAAGGCAAAGGCTGCCCGGTAACCGGAAACAATCCAACTGCAACACTCATATTGATCATGGCTTGAAAAATAATTGGCAGACCAACGCCCAAACAGAGAAGGGTTCCAAAAATGGTTACCGACTTGGTGGCGATAATAACAATCCTGAATAAGAGGCCGAGAAAAAATATGATGATTAAAATGGCACCAATCAATCCGAATTCTTCACCAATAATGGCATAAATAAAATCAGATGATGACTGAGGAAGGAAATTTTTCTGAACACTTTTACCCGGACCTTTTCCATAAATCTCACCAGAGGCGATGGCAATTTTTGCCTTTTCTGCCTGATAATTATCCTCCGACTCTCCTGAGGCAAAGTTTTCGATTCTACTCGACCAGGTGCTGATTCTACTATTCTTCATGGCATCTGGAAAGGCCTTTGCTGTTAAAATAAACAGTGCAAAACAAACAATTCCAACACCTAAAATGGAAGCTAAATATTTAATCGGATATCCTCCTAGAAATGCCAAAAGCATGACCATAGCGAAGGTAATCGCCGTCGTTGAAAAATTCGCCGGTAATATAAGAGCCAGTACAAATCCTACGGGTAACCACAGGTATAAAAGGCTTTCTTTAAATGTAATTTCTTTCTCTTTATTTCTAGCCAGATATCTTGCCACATAGATCATGAGTACCACAGCTGCGAGGGTTGAAGTTTGAAATCCGATCCCTATAAACGGAATACTGATCCACCTACTTGCATTGGCCCCTCCGATTACGGTCCCTTGCGTTAAGGTATAGACCAGGAGAAGTACGACAACAGGCAGCATTAATACTGATAAACCACTAAAATATCGATACGGAATCCTATGGGTTGTATACACAATTGCGAAGCCCAACAATAACAAAATAGCATGCTTCATCAAATAGCCAAAAGTCGACCCTTTACCGGCAACATATACCAAGTTGGTACTTGCACTGTAAACAGGTAAAAACGAGAATATGGCCAATGCAGCTATAATCGCCCAAATCGTTTTATCTCCTCTGATATTTTCAAAAAATCTTGTCAGCATTGAATATCTAGTCTTATAATTGTCTTACCGCTTCTTTAAATCTATTCCCTCTATCTATATAGCTATCTTCCTGCTTCTCGCATTGACCTGCCGGTGAGAACAGAACAGTTTCTCCTTCACGACTCAACTTATAGGCTATTTTGACAGCATCTCTTATACAGGTGGTTTCGATCATAAAATCAACCACATTCCCGAAAGTTTCAATTAATTTATCATTGTTTTCACCCAGACAAATAATGGCGCTTACCTTTTCATTGACCAAGGGCAACAAAATGTCATAATCATTCGCTTCATCGATTCCGCCGGCGATCCAAATAGTTGTATTCTCTACGCTGTCTAATGCATAATATGAAGCATTTACATTGTTTGCTTTTGAATCATTGATGTATTGAGAACCATTAATGGTCAAAACATTTTCCAGCTTGTGCTCCTCATTTTCAAAGTCCGCCATGCAATTACGTATGGTCTCTTTCCGTACCCTCATCAGATCGGATAACGTGTTGGATGCCATAGCGTTCTTTACATTAAAATTACCTTGTAAAGCAAATGATGAAATACTCATGTTTGTATTATTTTATTGTTATTGTTCTTATCTTACTTTTAATGTCAGTATGGAAATAACAGCCAGCAAAATGCCGACAATCCAAAACCTTGTAACTATTTTACTTTCGTGATATCCTCTTTTCTGGTAATGATGATGGAGAGGTGCCATCAGAAATATTCTTTTACCCACACCTGTTTTTTTGCGGGTATATTTGAAATATGAAACCTGAAAAACGACAGATAAGTTTTCCGCCAAAAAGATACCGGCCAAAATAGGAATCAAAAATTCCTTACGAACTGATAAAGCAATGACAGCAATAATAGCCCCAATCGTCAAGCTTCCTGTATCTCCCATAAATACTTGTGCAGGATAGGTGTTGTACCATAGAAAACCAACCAAGCCTCCTACAAAAGCACTTATAAAAATGGTCATCTCCCCAGAATTTGGGATATACATTACGTTGAGATAATCTGCGAATATGATGTTACCTGAAACCCAGGCAAAAATTGCCAGAGCCAATACGATGATGGCTGAACTTCCTGCCGCAAGACCATCAATACCATCCGTCAAATTAGCTCCGTTAGACACTGCTGTTATGATAAAAATAACCACAATCACAAAAAACAGCCAGACATAGTCCTTAGTCCATTCTCCCATCCAGGTCAACAGGTTGGCATAATCAAACTCATTATTTTTTACAAAGGGAATGGTTGTTTTAGTTGACTTTTCAGCCTCACTGAATCGATTTGATGAAATGGTCACCTCCTGACTGATAACTACCTCTCCATGCCGTAATTTCTCCTTAACAACTACATCCGGATTAAAGTAGAGCATCAAACCAACAAAGATGCCAAGTGACACCTGACCTACAATTTTAAAGCGGCCTTTTAAGCCATCTTTATTCTTTTTAAACACCTTGATATAATCATCAGCAAATCCAATGGCACCCATCCAAATGGTAGTAACGATCAAAATAATGATGTAGATATTGTCCAGTTTGGCAAACAACAGTACTGGAATGAGGGTCGCCAAAATAATGATCAACCCACCCATCGTAGGTGTTCCTTGTTTCTGAATCTGCCCTTCCAAGCCAAGATCCCTCACTGATTCACCCACTTGCAGGCTTCGCAATTTGTCAATTATTTTTCTACCATAGATTGTAGAGATCAACAAGGAAAATGCAAATGCCAGAGCAGATCTAAAAGATATATACTGAAACAAGCCAGTACCAGGAAGACTTGTATTTTCATCTAGAAATTCAAATAAATAATATAACATCCTGGCTGCCTATTTGTTTAATTCAGTTAGTAATTGATTGGTTATTTCAAAATCGTCGAAACCTGATTTTTTATCTCCGACAATCTGATAGGTTTCATGCCCTTTTCCGGCTACTAAAATGATATCACCTTGCTGAGCCAATTTACAGGCGGTTTTGATGGCCTGCTTTCTGTCAACAATTGAGATTGTTTTTTTATAATTTTCGGGACGAACACCAGACTCAACTTCTTTGATGATCTCTTCTGGATCTTCACCTCTTGGGTTATCTGAAGTAAATACCACCTGATTGCTCAGGCTCGAGGCAATATTCCCCATCTTTGGTCTTTTGGTTCTGTCACGATCTCCTCCGCAGCCAACAACCGTTATCACCTGCTCATTAAAAGTTCTTATGGAATTAATGGTTTCTAAAACATTTTTTAAGGCATCAGGCGTATGTGCATAATCAATGATCGCATTCACGCCTCCTTTAGAAACGGTGTGCTGAAAACGTCCTGAGACATTATCCAATTCACTCAATACTCTTAAGTTATCATACTTTTCGGCGCCTAGTAAATCAGCAGCACCGTAAATGGCTAAAAGATTATAGGCATTAAAGGAACCGATCAATTTTGTCCAAACCTCTTGCCCGTCAATATTCAATAACAAGCCATTAAATTGATTTTCAACGACCCTTGCCTTATAATCCGCCTCCGTCTTTAAGGCATAGGTATATTTTTTTGCTTTGGTATTTTGAAGCATGACCATCCCATTTTTATCATCTGCATTCACAAGGGCAAAGGCAGCTACCGGTAACTGATCGAAAAACAGTTTCTTGGTATCTCTGTAAGAAGCAAAGGTTTTATGATAGTCTAAATGATCATGAGACAAATTTGTGAATATCCCACCTTTAAAATCCAAACCAAGTGTTCGCTTTTGATGAACCCCATGAGAACTGACCTCCATAAAGCAATGTGTCACTTTCTGATCCACCATTTTTCTCAACACGTTGTTAATGGTAACTGAATCTGGTGTGGTATGCGTAGCTTCCAACTCCTCTTCTCCGATACTAATTTTAATGGTTGAGATCAAACCACTCTTAAAGCCTGCTTTTGAAAAGTGTTCGCATAACAAGGTTGCAATGGTTGTTTTTCCGTTCGTACCTGTAACTCCCACCAGCACCAACTCCGATGATGGGTTATCATAAAAATTCGAAGCCAAAATAGCCAAGGCCTCATTGGCATCCAATACTTGTATAAAAGTTACCCCCTCAGGTGTTTCTTTTGGCATATCCTGACAAACCACCACCCTGGCTCCAGATGCGATTGCCGTTGAAATAAATTCGTGACCATCAAAAAGCAAGCCTTTTTGAGCTACAAAAAGTGCATCCGACATAATCTTACGTGAATCAAATTCAACAGCAGATACGGTCACAGCGGTCGAGCCTTTTACAGACTCAACAGATACACCATATAATATGTCTGTCAATTTTTTCACCTTATGATAATTCTAATCGTATTAATTCACCTTTTTTGAGTGCCGAACCTGCTTTTATAGATTGACTCTTGACTTTGCCAATTCCCTTATAATTGACTTTAAAGCCCATGTTTTCCAATAAGGAAATAGCATCCATTCCCGGCATATTCCTCACATCCGGAACTTTTGAATACTCCTCATTTGCTTTCTTATAATAGCCCGCATACCGTGCTTCCACCTCAGGTAGTTGCTGTGCAAAATGCACCTCTTCAACCACTGGCGTATCCGTATAAATTTTTCTTGCAATTCGCTCAAAAACAGGAGCAGCTACGATATTTCCGTAATAGCCTGTTTTTTTATTGGGCTTATGTACAACCACAATGCAAGAGTATTTAGGCTGATCGGCAGGGAAATACCCAACGAAAGAAGAAATATATTTTGTGTCATCAGTCCAGTATTCTGTTTGACAGGTACCTGTTTTGCCCGCCATTGAAAAATTTTCATCATAGATATTATCGGCCGTTCCTCGCTTCACTACATTCAGCATCATTTCTTTCACCTTATCAATGGTTTCCTGAGAACAGATCTGAGGATGGATTACTTCTTTTTCAAATCGTGTAACAACATTGCTTTGGGCTCTGATTTCTTTCACAAACCTGGGTTTTACCATCTCGCCGTTATTGGCAATGGCATTATAAAAAGTCAATGTCTGCAACGGTGTAAATGAAACCCCATACCCATAAGCCATCCATGGAAGAGACAGACCATTCCATGTATCCTTATCTTTCGGGTTAGGAATCTTTGGTTGCCCTTCACCTTTGATAGGAAGCCCAATTTTCTGACCTACTTTCATTCGCTCAAGACCATCGATAAATTTCTGAGGATTGTCACCGTAATTTTCATTGATGATCTTTACGATGCCTACATTCGAAGACAATTCAAACACGCGTGAGGCAGAAATCTCACCGTAACCACCGTGATGAGAATCTCTAACCGGCTTGCCATGAAATCTGATCACCCCTTTTTCTGTGTCTATGATCTGTGCCGTATCAATTACCTTATCTTCCAAGGCAACGACCATTCCCATCAGCTTAAATGTTGATCCCGGCTCATGAGATTCATAGATCGCATAATTCCGTTGCTCGTAATATGTCCCCTCTTTGGTTCTCCCCAAATTGGATATCGCTTTGATCTCTCCTGTTTTTGTCTCCATGACAACTACCGAACCGTGATCCGCTTCAAACTTTTCCAGCTGACCTAACAAGGCATGATGCGCCACATCCTGGATCTTAAGGTCAATCGTGGTAATGATGTCTTTGCCATCAATAGGCTCAATTTCATTATTATCATTCAAAGGCTTCCATTGCCCCTTTGCGATCTTCTGCTTTAAGCGCTGCCCTTTTTTACCTCTCAAAAATTCATAAAAACTACCTTCAATTCCAACCCTGCCTCTATAATCATCATATCCAACGGCCCTTTCTGCTATTTTACCTATCGGATGCTCCCGAACCGTGCGCTGCTCAATAATCAATCCTCCACGATACGCACCCAGTTTAAAAATCGAAAATTTTCTTAATCGCTGGTATTCATTATAACTTAGGTTCCTGGTAATAAATAAGTACCTGTTTTTGTTGGCTCGGGCTTTTCGAATCTTGTTTTCGTAATAACTTGAAGATTTACCCAACATTGAAGACAACTCCTCACTAAGCTCCTTGATTCCGGATTCAAAAACCTCATCAGAAACAGTAACTGCATCCATCCTCACATCAAACCTGGATACAGATGTTGCCAGTAAACTACCATCAGACGTATAAACACTCCCTCGGTTGGCAGCAATTTCAAAGGTCTTTACTGTGCCCTGTTCGGCCTGCATCCGGTAAGAATCTCCGTCAATATGTTCTATCTCTATAAGCTTGTATATGATTGCTATGGCAAACAAGAACATAAACCCTGTAAGAAGGTAGAGTTTATTTAATATTTGTTTCTTTTCAACTGCCATGGCTATTTGTTAATGATAACTTTGATTTTTTGAGGAGGGATTTGAGAGATATAAAGTCCGTTATCCGCTAATCTTTTAGAAATACTGGACTCCATTTTCAACTTCATTAGGTCTGATCTGGTCGCTACAAATTCTGAGTAAAGTTTTCGTTTTTCCTTGTTGAGACTCGCAATGGTTTGAACCTTTCTATCAATCTGATGAGAACTCGTTATCATCAATAAAGCCAGGGTGGTAAGAAAAATAATAAAGCCCCAATTCTTCTTTGCATCTTCATCTACCAGAAATTTCCCCTTAAGAATGTTATACAAGGTTTGTTTGACTTTTGACATTTTTAATTTTGGCTTCTTATTTGATTAGTTCTTTTTTGCTATTCTTAATTTGGCACTTCGTGCCCTGTTATTCTTTTTTATCTCCTCTGCTGATGGCAATATCAGTTTGCTGACTTTTTTTAACGGAACTTCAAAGTTTCCATAAAAATCTTTTTCAGGCATCCCTTCAAACAAACCGTATTGTATAAACCTTTTGACCAACCTATCTTCTAATGAGTGATAAGAAATAACACTCAACCTCCCATCTTCATCTAACAATTCAGGTATCTGCATTAAAAACTCCTTTAAGACCTGCATCTCCTGATTCACTTCAATTCTGATCGCCTGAAATATCTGGGCCAAAATTTTATGCTCTTTCGGCCTGGGCAAAAAACGCCTTAAAACCGTTTTTAACTCAAAACTCGTTTTGATTTCAGCATCAGCTCTTTGCAAAACAATCTCCTTTGCTAAAGCCCTAGAGTTTCTCAATTCACCGTATTGAAAAAGCACGTTTGCCAGATCTTCTTCAGCATATTGATTCACAACTTCAAATGCTGTGACAGCATCATCGGCGTTCATGCGCATATCCAATTCAGCATCAAAACGGGTTGAGAATCCTCTTTCCGCACTGTCAAACTGATGCGATGAAACCCCTAAGTCTGCAAGAACACCATCCACCTTTTTCACACCATGCAATCTTAGAAATCGACTGATAAATCGAAAATTCTCATTTATCAATGTAAACCGATCGTCTTCAATTACATTATTCAAGGCATCTGCATCCTGATCAAAAGCATACAATCTGCCTTCACCTCCAAGACGCTTTAGTATTTCTGTAGAGTGCCCTCCCCCACCAAAGGTCACATCTACATAAATACCATTAGGTTTTATTGCCAAACCATCAACACTTTCAAAGAGCAAAACCGGGTCATGATAACTCATTGTCATCATCATTTACATTACCCATTACATCTTCGGCCAGATCCGCAAAGTCGAGCGCTGCATCATCAATAGCCTTTTCATATTTATTCTTATCCCAAATTTCAATGATATTCACTGAAGAAGAGAGGACTACTTCTTTGGTAATTCCAGAAAACAAGTGCAGATCCTTTGGGATCAACATTCTTCCTGACACATCAAGCTCCACCACTTTTACTCCGGCGGTAAACCTTCTGATAAAATCATTATTCTTCTTTACAAACCTGTTTAACTTGTTTACTTTCGCCATCATTTCATTCCATTCCTTCATTGGATACAATTCCAAACATGGCTGAAATACAGAGCGCTTTAAAACAAATCCTTCCTGTAGTATACTGGCTAGTTGCTTTTTAAGTGGCGACGGAAGCATTAAACGCCCTTTGACGTCTGCTTTACATTCATATGTACCGATTAGATTTACCACTTTGAGCCCTGAAAGTTGATTTATTATGACAAATATAGAGATTTTTACCACTTTTTACCATTTTTTACCACTTTGTTGATAACTTTCTTTATATTCGCGTAAGTAATTGATTCAATGACGCTTATGCAGAACTCTTGTTTTTTGTGTAAAATATTTCGAACTAATGCAGAGAAAATTAGTACTTTGAACCAAATTATTTAAATTTGCAAATCGCTAAGAATTTAGATCGTAAATGAAATACACCCTCAAAAAAGAAAATGGCTTTTCATACTTGGAATCAGGAGAAGGAACGCCACTCATCATTTTGCATGGCCTAATGGGAAATTTGAGTAATTTCGATGGGGTTTTTGACCATTTTTCGGAATTAGGCTACCAGGTTATTATGCCTGAACTCCCCATTTACACGCTCCCTCTTTTAAAAACCAATGTGAAGAATTTATCTAAATTCATCAAGGATTTTGTGAAGTTTAAGGGCTTGGACAAATACATCCTGATGGGTAATTCACTGGGTGGTCACATCGCTTTGTTTCACACAAAATTAAATCCAAAAAATGTTTCTGGCCTGGTATTAACCGGAAGTTCTGGCTTGTACGAAAATTCCATGGGTGAGAGTTATCCAAGAAGAGGAGACTACGACTTTATCAAGAAAAAAGCCCAGGAGGTTTTTTATGATCCTGAAGTTGCCACGCAAGAAGTAATAGACGATGTTTTTGAAACTCTGAATAACAGAAACAAACTTATCCGAACGATTGCCATTGCGAAAAGTGCGATCAGACATAACATGGCAAAAGATTTGCCAACCATGAAAGTTCCTACCTGTTTGATTTGGGGTAAAAATGATACGGTTACTCCCCCGGATGTTGCTGAAGAATTTGATAAGTTGCTGCCAAATTCAGAATTATATTGGATTGACAAATGTGGTCACGCGCCCATGATGGAGCATCCAATTGAATTCAATGAATTATTGGAGCCATGGCTCAGCAAACATTTTCGAACAAAGTAGTATCTTTACTCGAGAAGGCAGCTGATATTTTAGGTTTATAGTCTTCACCAGTTGATTTCAAGTCGGTTCCATGCAAAAACGCATCATTTTTCTTTGTATATTTTTTGTTTGCTCATGCAGTAATAACATGACTCTTTCTGCACAGGAAAAAGAAAATAAAACCTCCTGGACGCTCGAGGGATTTATTAAAAAGGATCAGTCAAATCCCATTTTATATCCATCTGATAACAATTACTTTACCTGTCCCTTAGAACGCAAAAAAATAAAATGGGAAGAAAGAAATGTCCTAAACCCTTCGGCTGTTGTAAAGGGTGACAACATCTATTTGTTTTACAGAGCCCAAGATGCCAAAGGCACATCACGTATTGGGTTGGCTATAAGCGAAGACGGTATTCACTTTAAAAAAAATAGCCAGCCCGTATTCTACCCCGAGGATGACGACATGAAATCTTATGAATGGAATTACAGGAAACTCAATGGAGACCCTTTGGATCAGGACTGTGTTAGCTGTTATTTTGACGGAGCTGAGGACCCGAGAATCATAGAGTCCAAAGATGGCCGCTATATCATGACTTATACGGCCTATGATGGTAAAACAGCCCGATTAGCACTGGCATCTTCAACCGACCTTCTGCATTGGAAAAAACATGGCTTGGTTTTAAAAGATGATACGTTTAAAGACTTTTGGTCTAAATCAGGCGCCATTATAGTAGAACAACAGGGCAACAAAATGGTTGCAAGTAAAATAAATGGTCTCTACTGGATGTACTTTGGAGATACAAATCTCTTTATGGCTTACTCCGAAGACCTCATTCATTGGAAGGCGGCGGTTCATAAAGAAACCAATCAGCTGATCTCGGTTTTACATCCCAGGCAAGGTTATTTTGACAGTCGGCTCGTAGAGCCCGGACCCTATGCTTTAAAAACAGAGAAAGGTGTATTACTAATTTACAACAGCAGTAATGCAGCTAATTTTAATGATGCAGAACTACCAATATACACCTATACTGCGGGACAGGCTCTTTTTGACAATAATATGCCCTACAAACTTCTTAAAAGAAGTAATTCTTATTTTATTCATCCTGAAAAAGAGTATGAATTGGTGGGTGAGGTGAACAATGTATGCTTTGTTGAAGGCCTGGTTTATTTTAAAAATAAGTGGTTCCTGTATTACGGAACCGGAGATTCAAAAATTGCCGTTGCCGTCAGTAACGCACCATCTAAAGAACTAAATTATAAGTGATTAATTCACTTCAATCAGTCTAAGACCCAATTATGAAAATCAAAAGTGCCAGCTTCGTTATCAGTAATACTGATGTTTCTAAATGCCCGAAGGAAAACCTACCCGAATACGCCTTTATCGGTAGATCCAATGTTGGAAAATCCTCGTTGATCAACATGTTGACCAATCATAAATCGCTCGCCAAAACATCTGGAAAGCCAGGAAAAACGCAATTAATAAATCACTTCATTATCAATGAGAATTGGTTTCTGGTCGACCTGCCAGGTTATGGGTACGCATCTGTTTCGAAAGATCAACGAAAAACCTTTCAAAAGTTCATTAAAGATTATTTTCATAAAAGAATGCAGCTGGCATGCACCTTTGTACTGGTAGACAGCAGACATGCCCCTCAAAAAATTGATTTGGAATTTATGGAGTTTTTAGGGTTAAATGGTATTGCCTTTGCGATCGTTTTTACCAAAGCCGATAAATTAAACAAATCGACACTTCCAAAGAATGTCGCAGCTTATAAAAAGGAATTATTGACTTCATGGGAAGAACTCCCTCCCTACTTTATTTCATCTTCAACTGATAAAACAGGAAGGGATGAAATACTCGATTTTATTCAAAATGTCAATGAAAGCATGAAAAAATAAGTCGCTGTGATGAGAAGCACCAAAGACAATCTGCAAGTTCTGTTTGAAGATAATCACCTGATCATCGTCAATAAAAAAGTGGGAGATATCGTTCAGGGTGATAAAACCGGAGACACTCCTCTGAGCGACATTGTAAAAGCCTATATTGCCCAAAAATACAAGAAACCAGGGAAGGTGTTTTTAGGTGTGGTTCATCGTCTTGACAGACCTACTACGGGTGTGGTTATCTTTGCAAAAACGTCGAAAGCTTTAGAACGGATGAACAAAATGTTACGAGAAAAAACCGTCGAAAAAACCTACTGGGCGTTGGTAGAAGGAACCCCGAAAAAGAATGCTGACAACTTAACGCATTATCTTCGTAAAAATCCAAAGAATAATAAGTCCACAGCCTATTCCAAAGAAACAAAAGATTCAAAAAAAGCTGTTTTACAATACAAACTGCTCCTTTCATTAGACAACTTCAGTCTTTTAGAGGTCAACCTGGAGACAGGAAGGCACCACCAAATAAGATGTCAGTTATCAATGAACGGAAACTCTATTAAAGGAGACCTTAAATACGGTAGTAAACGATCTAATAAAAACGGTGGCATTCATCTACACGCAAGAAAGATTCAATTTATGCATCCTGTTAAAAAAGAAGAAATACTTGTCTTGGCGCCACTCCCAAAAGATCCGTTATGGGCTATTTGTACAAAAGAGCTGAAAAACCAAAAAAAGGCCGGTTAATTCCATACCCACCATTCTACCTTAACTCCGAAATAATATCCCCAGCGACGACTGCCGGTAAATTCCAAATAGGGAGAATACAGCGTTTCCATCGCATAATCATTATACCTGGCAGCAGAAGCTACAAACCTGAGATGCGGCCTGGCCCAGGTATCTCTTTGACCCGTGGGTACATACACAGGTGCAACACTGAATTTAAGCATACTGGCCCATGGATTTTCGCCATCTTTTCGTTGAGAATAATGGACTTCAGTCAATAAATGAAAATAATCCGAAAGATAGTGCTCGTTTCTAACACCCACCGTAAAATCCATTTTTCTGTTATACACTTCCTGTCCAAAATATGTCTTGGAAATTCCATTGGTATCGGCACCCCCCTTGCTGTTGGTAAAAATAACATACCCGTTCATGGTATACTTTTCTGAAAAATTAAAAACAGAATGATTTACCAATGCTACGGAATATGCACCTTGAAAATTCCTTGCAATGGTATCAGGAGCACCATAGGTTAACCAGGTTTTTGATAGTCCTCCATCTCCCCCATTTGCGATTCCGGAACCATATCTCAAGGAAAAATCATTAAATGATCCTGGTCTAAGTTTTTTAATCTTATGTTCATGCTTCAAACCAATCACAAATCCATGATCTGACGGGAAATTAAATTCCTGTGCTATCGAATCTTCTTCGACCTCTCCATCGGCATCTGCCATTCTGTGAAACTCACCTAATAATGTAATCCCATTGTTTTCATTGATCTCGAAATCCTGTTCTGCAACTACCACAACCCTTTGCCTCAAAGCCGCACTAGGGGTACCCGTTTTAATATTCAAATAAAAATATGGAGGTACCGTAGAAGTCGTATCCGTTGATGCTACAAACACGGTTGATAATCTGGTATTCTTAAATTCAACACCAAATCCCGCTCCCGAATGATCGTTAAAGTAAAAATGATCAGCAATATGCACGTCAGGTCCCCTGTAAAGTCTGGACCCTGCCCAGAGACTCACGCCTGAACCTTTAATGTTTCTTGCCTCAACAAAGATTTCGGGCATGGCAAAGGCCAGACCACCAATACTGGAAGATGTACTATTCGCAAAACTGGCAACACCTGTAGAATACATAGAAAGTCTGATCTGGGCATAGATTATCGTACTATCCCCCGGCTTAGGCGTAAAGTTAAAATTAGGGGCAACTTCAAGGTAATCCTGCTCTTCCAACCTGCCTCCGATACTACCCATATTATTCAGATTCAACCTTCTTCCAATAGACCCTCCATTTTCAAATGACCAGTCAACACCTGCTCTACCATAAGACCCTATAGATACTTTTTTGTTGGTGGATATCTGGTATTGAATTTGCGATTCGGCGGAATATATACCTATAAATACTAGAAAAAAAAAACACTTTGAGTGTAAGCGGGCTATGAGCCATTCGCTTGGTTTGGTGAGGCATAACTGAGGGATTAGTGATAACCGAAGATACTAATAATACATTTTCAAAGCAAAAAAAACGAAATCAATAAAAAGGAGGCACGAGGCCTCCTTTCATTCATTTGATTATTATCAAGTGATTTTTATAAAATATAATTTGTATTTACAAAGTTCGACTTCTTATTATCCAGCATGTCATTCAATATATCTTTATTTAACTCGCTGTTTTTACAAGCTACCAATGTTCTGATGGAAAAAGAACGCAAGGCGGCTCTCACACTCAATGTGCTCACAGCAGAATCCTTTCTACCTACAAATGGATAAACATCAGGCCCTCTTTGACACTGACTGTTAATATTTACCCTGCAAACCTGATT